>JBDSTJ010000394.1:0-9718 GCA_039928335.1 Streptosporangiaceae bacterium
ATCAATGGTTCTGGTGAGCAGCCGACGATCACCGCAATCAGGACTCACCGAAGCCGAAAGTCGTTGACCCGCCAACTTGACCGGACGAATCAGCACGACGCCTGCCCAGCGGCAACCACCTCCCAGAGCCCTGACGCAGCCCTGACGCGTGGGGCGGCAGCGCGCCATGCCTTCGTCCCTCAGACACGGCAAATCGGATGGGGTGGCCAGCGCCCGGCCCACATGACGGTTTCCACTGTCCACCCGCCAGCCAACCTCTGACGAGCGCGCACACTGATGGGTGACGGCCAGCCGATGCGCATGGAACCCGATTCAACAAGCCTCAGCCTACCCACCCCCGTAAGTTCGACATTTGATCACAGTTAGCCATCAGCGCTAAAGATCAAAATTTGGTGCTCGGTGTTGGGGCTGTCACGATTAGTGAACCTGGGCTGCTCTATATCGTCACAATTCGATATCGGGCTTGTCCAGGATCGTGGCAATGTAGCCGCCGTGGACGGTCCCGCCCGGGTTGCACAGGTGATCTTCCGGGCTCCAGGAGAGCTCGACCCGGCCTGGTTCGGACTTCACGATCCCCTGGCGGATGTGATCGGACACGTCCGTCAACTGAGGGAAGAGGCCCTCGCCCATGGCCTGGATCAACTCGGCACCGGTGAGGGTGTCCCACAGATCATTCACATCTTCCACAGAGGAAGTGTAGTTACCCGACCGCTCAACGACCCTGTGGTGTTGGTCACCCTTGCCGGTCCAGGCGCAGACGTCCCGAGGCGGGGTCGGCGAGTGATCGAAGCCGTACCTGGCGGGTCATCAGGACTTCTTCAGCGTGCCGTCGCCTGACTGGTAGGAGGTGCTCGCCGGCCCGCTCAGATGGAAGTGCATCTCCGCACCGCTCAGGGACAGCGTCACCGTGCCCGTCGGGCAACTGGTCTCGCCGGAGAGGTCGTACTCGAGCCCGGCGGGCCCCGAACTCCGGAAGTTGATCGCCGAGGTGCAGGGGATGTCGATGAACGAGGCATTGCCGGGCTTGTCGCCATAAAGCGTCAGTTCGAGACGCTGATTCTTGACGCCGAATCCGCCGGTCAGCGAGACGCTCCCGCTCCAGGTGCCCTGGTAGGCCTCCGACTCGCCGCCCTCGCCGGGGTCGGCCTTCTGGCCGAACAGGAACCAGCCGCCGCCCGCCACCGCCAGGACCAGGATCAGGGTCAGTGCGACCAGGATCGGCCGGATTCTGCGCCTCCCGCGGGTCGGCCGGCTCGGCGGGGGCGGCGCGGCGAACGGCGGCGGCGTCTCCGGCGGCGCGTGGACCGGGGGCGCCGCAGAGGGCGGCAGGGTCTCCGACGGCGGCGGCGTGGTCGGTTCGCCGCCCATCGGGTTGAGGAAGTACGGCAGCGGGGCTTCTGGTGGCTGCGCCTCGGGCAGTTGGGCTTCGGGGAGCGGGGCTTCGGGCAGGGGTGCTTGGGGGATCGGTGCTTGGGGGATCGGGGCTTGGGGGAGCTGGGTGAAGTCGCGGCCGGGGTGCGGCGGCATCGGGGAATGAGCGATCGGCGGGGGAGCGGCTTCCGGAGCCGGCACCGGTGGCACGTCGACCTCGAGGTCGGAGTCGACCAGCGCGTCGTACACCCCGCGGGCGGTCGGCCGCCGCGCCGGGTCCTTGTCGAGGCACTGCCGGAGCAGTCTCAGCCACTCCGAGGGGATCCCACTCAGGTTCGGCTCGGCGTGCATGATCCGGCCGAGGATGACGGCGATGTTGTCGCCGTCCTCGGGGAACGGCCCGAACGGCGGGTGCCCGCCGGCTGCGAAGACCATGGTCCCAGCCCAGGCGAACACGTCCGAGGCATAGGTGGCCTTGGCCCCGTTGAGCTGCTCCGGCGAGAAGTACGACGGGGTTCCGATCAGCTGGCCGGTGTGGGTGTGCTGGTCGCCGGGCTTGGCGATGCCGAAGTCCACGACCCGCGGCCCGTCCCGCCCGAGCAGCACGTTGGCCGGTTTGAGGTCGCGGTGCACGATCCGGGCCCGGTGGATCGCCACCAGCGCCGTCGCGGTGTTGACGAGGAGCCGTTCGAGCTCCCCGTCACGCAACGGCCCCGTGTCCAGGATGTGGTTGTAGAGCGACGGTCCGTCGATGAACTCGCTCACGATGAACGGGCGTGCGCCGTCGAAGGAGAAGTCGATGACCCGCGCCGTGCAGAACGGCCTGACCCGCTGCGCCGCTGCCATCTCGTGCGCCAGCCTGGCCCGCGCCTCGGCATCGGCTCCGGACTTGAGCACCTTCACCGCGACCCTGCGGTCGCTGGTGGGGTCCTCGCCCAGGTAGACGATGCCCTGCCCGCCTTCGCCGAGCCGCTCGACAAGCCGGAACCGGCCGAGCTGCCTCGGGTCCTCCGGCCTCAGGGGATCGCCCATGGGTCTCCTTCGTCTCCTCCAGTCGCGCGCCCCCACGACGTCTCACAACTTAGTGCGTTTGTCCCTATCTCTGCGACGACTGGCGCGGGTCCTGAGTTCACGATCAGCGGTGAACGGTTAATGTCGGTGTCCCGTAGGTGCACGAAAGGGCGTTCCTGATGGACGGCAACAGCTTCGCGCGTTGCGGACGCGGTCATGTGCACTGGGGCCGTTATGGTGCCGCAGGACTCCTTCTGTACGCCGAGGGGCACGTGCTGTTGCAGCAGCGCGCGCTCTGGTGCAACGGCGGAGGCACCTGGGGGATGTTCGGCGGCGGCAGGCACTCCCATGAGGACGCGGTGACGGCCGCGTTGCGCGAGACCGAGGAGGAGTGCTCCCTCGACACCTCTGTCGTCCGGATCGAAGGCACCGTACTGGAGGACCACGAGGGCTGGGGGTTCACCTCCGTCATCGGCTCGACGCCCAAGATCGTCGATGTCCGGGGCGTGTCGATGGAGACCCGGGCAGCCCGCTGGTTCCCCGTCCCCGAGGTTTCGGACCTGCGTCTGTTCGAGCCGTTCGGCAGGGCCTGGCCACGGGTCCGCGAGCTGATGACCCATGTCGTCCTCGTCGTGGACGCCGCCAACGTGATGGGATCCCGCCCGGACGGCTGGTGGCGCGACCGGATCGGCGCGGCAGGCCGGCTCCGCGACTCCCTGGCCGCCCTCGACGGGCTCGCGATCGACCCCTTCGACCGGTGCTTCCCGGAGATCGTCCTGGTGGTCGAGGGCGCGGCAGCACCCCTGACGGCCACTCCGGGCGTAGGAGTCGTCGCGGCGCCCGGGAGCGGCGACGACATGATCGTCGCCCTGGTCGCCGCCGAACCGGGGGTGACCCACGTGGTCGTCACCGCGGACCGCGAACTGCGCGGCCGCTGCGAGGCGGTCGGAGCGACCGTCCACGGGCCGCGCTGGCTAACCGGTCAGTTCCTCGACGATGCCGACGATCAGAGCGCGTGACCGCGCGGGGTCCAGCGCCGGAAGTCTCCTGAACGCCTCCTGGTAGTGCTCCACCTGCGACTGCCTGTCCAGCATGGTCCCGCTGACCAGGCTCTCCACATAGACAGCCGCGTAGTCCGCCCCGCCGCCGAGCGGGGTGGACAGGACCGTGAACCCGCTGCCCGACAGTGCGGCGTAGGCGCCCGCTTCGAACGGCACCACCCGCAGGTCGGCTCGGGCGGCCAGGAGCCGGAGTTGCCCGGCCATGACCTCGCTGCCGCCGATCCGCTGCCGGAGCCCGCCCTCGTGCAGCACGACCTCGAGGTTCTTGCCCGTCAGCCGGAGCCTGCGGCCTTCGTTGATCGCGCGCCTGATCCGCCCGTCCTCCTCGTTGCCGGCCGCCAGCGCCGAGGCGTAGTCCGCGCTCTGCAGGAACCCCGGTACCGCCCCCGGTGCGTAGACGGAGACCGTGGCCGCCTCGGTTTCCAGGCCCAGGTAGGTGCTGAAGCCCGGCAGCAGAGACTCGCCGTAGGGCTGCCACCAACCGCGTTGCCGGGCTTGCCGGGCAAGGGTCCGTAGCGCGTTGCGCTCCTCCGGACTCGCCGCATAGAGGTCGCACAGCTTCTCCAGCACGTTCTGACTGACGCAGACATGCCCGGTCTCCAACCTGCTGATCGTGGAGTCGGTGCGGGCCACGCTGGCCGCGGCTTCCAGCATCGTCGCTCCCGACCTGGCCCGCAGCTTCCGCAGCTGCATCCCCAGGCGCAGCTTGCGGACCGTGGGGCTCGACTCTGCACTCATGCGGTCACTGTACGGGATTGCATATGCAGTTGCATATTCTCTGGGAACGTGTTCTCTTGGTTACTGGCAGTCAAGCTCCTCAGTGCGAGGTGACGCAACATGTCGAAGAATGAAGATCAACGAGACCCGGTGCCGCAGGCCCAGGTCGAGACCTGCCTTGCTGAGCTGCGGCAGGAACTGGCCAAGCTCAGTGTCGTGGCCAATTCGCTCCGTGACCCATATGGTCGGGGGTGCCTGGAGGTCCGGGGCCGGCACGGCAACGTCATGCTGGTTCACGTACTCCCGCAGTTCTTCTGGTTCGTGTGGGGCACGGGTCCAGAAGAGCGCCACTCGGTCTTTCGTCCGACCGAGTCCGCCCTGCTGATCGCGAAAGCGGTCGGCCAGCGCCGGTCTGCTCAGATCGAGCAGCCGGACCTCCGTTTCACCCTGGATCGATTCCTTCGCTGATCTGTCCGGCTCGCCACAGCCACAGCCACAGCCACAGCCACAGACCGGGTCGACCGAGTCGAAGAGAACCTCCAGGGCCAGATCGTCGCCCTGCACCCCGAGGTTGTCGCCCTGGACGTCGAGATGGACGCGGCCTCCGCCCGGGTGGAGGGAGAAGTTCGCCAGGTCGATGGGACGCTTCGGGAGGTCCCCGACAGGGTGCCCGCGTTGAGCGGTGGGGAGCTGCGGGGCCGGGCGAGGGAATCGCCCGGCTCCGCTCACGGCTCGGGAGTGAGCCAGACCGCGCCCAGCGGCGGGACCCGCAGGACGGCCGAGGCGGGCTGGCCGTGCTGGGGATGGTCATGGGCGGTGACCTGGCCCAGGTTGCCGACACCGCTGCCGCCGTAGGTGAGGGCGTCGGTATTGAGGACCTCACGCCACTTGCCGCTGCTGGGCAGGCCCAGGCGGTAGTCCTCGTGCGGTGTCCCGGCGAAGTTCACGACGCAGGCCGTGACCGAGCCGTCGACGCCGTGGCGCAGGAACGACAGCACGTTGCCTGCCGCGTCGCTGGCGTCGATCCACTGGAAGCCCTCGCCGACGTGGTCCTGGGACCACAGGGACGGGGCGGCCCGGTAGGCGGCGTTGAGGTCGGTGACCAGCCGGGAAACCCCGGAGTGGAGGTCGTCGTCGAGTAGCCACCAGTCAAGGGAGCGCTGCTCGGCCCATTCGCCGCCCTGCGCGAACTCGCTTCCCATGAAGAGCAGCTGCTTGCCGGGGTGCGCCCACATGTAGGCGAGCAGGGCCCGTACGCCGGCGAACTTCTGCCAGGTGTCGCCCGGCATCTTGCCGAGCAGCGACCCCTTCTCGTGCACGACCTCGTCGTGGGAGATCGGCAGCACGTAGTTCTCCGTGAACGCGTACACGAGCGAGAAGGTGATCTCGCCGTGGTGGAAGCTCCGGAAGACGGGCTCGTGCTGGAGGTAGGACAGGGTGTCGTGCATCCACCCCATGTTCCATTTGAACCCGAATCCGAGCCCGCCCAGGTGGGTGGGGCGGGTGACTCCCGGCCAGGCCGTCGACTCCTCGGCGATGGTCATGATCCCGGGGGACCGCTTGTAGGCGGTCGCGTTCATCTCCTGCAGGAACGCGATCGCCTCGAGGTTCTCGCGCCCGCCGTAGATGTTGGGCGTCCACTCTCCTTGGTTGCGGGAGTAGTCCAGATAGAGCATCGAGGCGACGGCGTCGACCCGCAGCCCGTCGACATGGAACTCCTCCAGCCAGTAGCAGGCGTTGGCCACGAGGAAGTTGCGGACCTCGGACCGCCCGAAGTCGAAGACATAGGTCCCCCAGTCGGGGTGTTCACCCCGCAGCGGGTCTGCGTGTTCGTACAGTGCGGTCCCGTCGAACCGGGCCAAGGCCCACTCGTCCTTCGGGAAGTGCGCGGGAACCCAGTCGATGATCACGCCGATTCCGGCCTGATGCAGTTCGTCGATCAGATGACGCAGTTCGTCGGGAGACCCGAACCGGGCGGAGGCGGCATAGTAGGAGGTGACCTGGTAACCCCAGGACGGTCCGTAGGGATGCTCGGCCACCGGCAGCAGTTCGACATGGGTGAATCCCAGGTCGCGGACATAGTCGACCAGTTCGGTGGCAAGATCGGTATAGGACAGGCCCTGCCGCCAGGAGCCGAGGTGCACCTCGTACACGCTCATCGGTTCCCCGAGCGCGTCTCGCGCCTTCCGCGCTGACATCCAGTCGGCATCGCCCCAGCTGTAGGCAGAGGTGAACACCCGGGAGCCGGTCTTGGGCGGCACCTCGGTCCAGCGGGCCATCGGGTCGGCCTTGCGCCGCCAGGTGCCGTCCTCGCCGAGGATCTCGAACTTGTAGGTCATGCCGTCGGTGACCGACGGCACGAACAGTTCCCACACCCCGGTCGAGCCGAGCGACCGCATCGGGTACGCGAGGCCGTCCCAGTGGTTGAACTCGCCGATGACCCGGATGCCGCGGGCGTTGGGCGCCCAGACGGCGAACGAGGTGCCGGTGACCGTGCCGAAGGCCGAGGCGTAGGTGCGGGCCTGGGCGCCGAGGGATTTCCACAGTTCCTCGTGGCGGCCCTCGGAGATCAGGTGCAGGTCGAGCTCGCCGAGTGTGGGCAGATGCCGGTACGGGTCGTCCTGCAGCAGCTCCGGGCCGTCCGGATAGGTCACGGCCAGCCGGTAGTCGGGCACCGCCGTTGGCGCGGCGGTGGCGTCGGACAGGAGGGTGCCCGGAGGGAGCGTGCCGGTGAAGACCCCGGCGTGCTCGTGGCGCAGCGGATGACGGGAACCGTCGGGCAGGACGACCTCGACGGTCGAGGCGAGCGGGCGCAGGGCCCGCACCGTCACGCCGTCGCGGCCCGGATGAGCGCCGAGCACACTGTGTGGATCGTGGTGCTCGCCGCCGGTCAGCCGTTCGATTTCCTCGCGAGTTACTCGTGCCATGAAGTCCTCTGCTAGCAGTGTTCGATCACGGGGGTTCACCCCTCGGATCCCCCGCTGGAACCCTGGTGGTTGAGAGTCCGTAGCCGAGGGGACAACCCTGTCATCCCCGGCTTTGGGCGGCTGTCACTTCATAGGTCGATCGAATAGTCGAGAACTATGCGATCAGCTGGGATGATGATGTCCCGGCAGACTTCCAGGACGAGGTCGCCGGAGGACATCCGGCGGGTGATCGTGATCACCGGGACACCGGCGGCGATCCGGAGGGTCTCGGCCTCTTCGGGGGTGGGCATCCTGGACCGGACCGCCTCTTCGACCCGGGTCGGGGGGTGGCCGAGATAGGCGAGCTGGGCGGGCGTGCCACCGGGCCAGGGCTCGCGGGCGGGGTCGGCGACGGCGGTGCCCTCGACCACGCTCCACGGCAGATAGTTGATCGAGATCTGCTGGGGTTCGCCGCGCGCCCAGAAGACGAACCGGCGGCGGAGCAGGAGGGTGTCGGCCGGCAGTTCGAACAGGGCGGCCAGTTCGGCGTCGGCTCTGACCCGCTGGTAGACCCGGTCGAGCCGGTATTCGTTCCACCCGATGCGCTGATCATGGGTGAAGGAGGTCGCGGGAGCTGGCAACGGACCCGTTTCGACCCGGTATCGGGCCATCGCGATCCGGCGGACGGGTGGCCGGACCCGGACGATGGTTCCTCCGCCCCGGCGGGTTTCGACCAGGCCCTCGCCGCGCAGTACTGCGATCGCCTGTCTCACGACTATCTCTGACACGTGATTCATCGCCGAAAGCGCCGCGATCGTCGGCAATCGGCTACCGGGCGGATGGCTTCCATCACGGATACCGTCCCGCAGCCCGTCGGCGATCCGAAGATAGGCCGGTCTCTGCACCGGTGCGACACCTCCCTGAGCGACCGCCGGAGAAACGTTCCGCTTACCTACAGCTTGACGCTTCTTGGTCTCTCACCCACATTTGTATACGGAAGGCATTCCTCGGGGAAGGGACAACCTCAATGGGGGACTTCGAAGACCTCAAGGCGATCATCGAGGCTGAGTACCCCGGGTGGCTGGTGTGGCGGAGCGATGCGGGTCGGTGGTATGCGACCCGCAGTGGGGATCTGACCGACGCCCAGCTCCAGGCGGGTTTCGCGATGACTCTCGCCGCAGATGACGAGCCCGGCCTACGGGAATTGCTGATCGACCAGGCCCGGAAGGACGCGGAGGACCGGGAGGGGTGATCCGGTGGCCCGGTCCGCTTTGAGCGGGGGCGGACCGGGCCTGGGTTACCTGTTGAGGGAAGAAGCGCATGTGCAGGGAGTTACAGAAGCGTGCGGTCGGAGTAAGGCTCTGATACGAGATCGATGAGATTGATGAGGACGGGTTGCCGAACCGGCACACTGGTTGAGCGTTCTAAGTAGTGAAACCAGCTGTTGGGAGCCCTTGTGAATTCGACCACCGTGGTCTTGCCCCGCCGAGGCCGGCACGGGAGGAGAACACCGCTGTGGATCGTCGCTCTGATCGCAGCCGTCCTGGGCGTCCTCGTCGCGGGCACGTTCTTCGTCGTGTCCGGTGACGACAAACCGGTCATCGATGCCAAGCCCGTCGGCGCCATCGCCGGCGGTCTGCCGGGCGACTGGGCCGCGTGGGGCTTCACCCACACCCAGAACAGCGCGGACGCCGACCCCGCCGCGCAACCGGCCCTCGCCCGGCAGTCCACCCTCCAGGCCCAGCACATCATGGGCTTCGGCGCGCTCAACCCCGAGCCGGAGCCCGGCCGGTTCTCCTGGGAGTCGCTGGACAAGAGGGTCGAGCTGATCCGCCAGACCAGGGGCGTGCCGATGCTGACCCTGTGCTGCGCGCCGGACTGGATGAAGGGCGGCGCGCCGGGCCAGACCGACTGGAGCCACCTCAACGACGCCCCCACCGCACAGAACTTCGACGCGTTCGCCGACCTCGCCGCCGCGGTGGCCAAACGCTATCCCGACGTGAAGTACTTCGTCGTCTGGAACGAGTTCAAGGGTTTCTTCAACCAGAAGGCGAACCGCTGGGACTATGAGGGCTACACATCGCTCTACAACAAGGTGTACTCCGCGCTGAAGAACGTGAATAAGGACATCAAGGTCGGCGGCCCGTACCTGGTGGTCAACAGCTATGCCGACCCGCGCAGCGCGTTCGCCTCCACCGAGGTCAAGGGGCCTTGGGGGGCGGCGGACAAACGCGCCCTCGAAGCGGTCAGGTACTGGCTGAAGAAGAAGAAGGGCGCGGACTTCGTCGCGGTCGACGGTTCGACCCAGCCCGAGGACCGCAAGGTGCTCGCCGACGAGTTCGCGGCGCTCGGCAAGTTCTCCGCCGTGACCCGCTGGCTCAAGTCCGAGTCGGGCCTGCCCGTGGTGTGGCCTGAGTGGTACGTCGAGCCCGAGGGCGGTGGTTGGACCGCGCAACGCCGCGACGCCGTCCAGGCCGCCGCGATGATCGAGTTTGCGAGTTCGGGTGCTTCCGGCGCGCTCTACTGGAGCCCGCAGGGCTCGCCGAACTGCGGCGGTTGCCTCTGGGACGCCGGGGGCGCCGCGCTGCCGGCGCTCGACCTCCAGCAGAACTTCGCCCGGTGGTTCAAGCCGGGAACCAGCCTGATGAACAT
>JBDSTJ010000395.1:0-3230 GCA_039928335.1 Streptosporangiaceae bacterium
GAACTTGGCCTTGGTGATGTAGGCCAGGGCCGTGACGCCGCCGAACATCACCGTGGCGATCACGCCCAGCAGGACCAGGGTGGTCGCCGCGTTCTGGCCCTTGGGCTTCTTGAACGCGGGCACACCGTTGCTGATCGCCTCGACGCCGGTCAGCGCCGTGCAGCCGGAGGAGAAGGCCCGCAGCAGCAGGAAGGCCAGCGCGAACCCGCCGATCCCGGCCTCGGTGCCCCGCACGTCCAGGTCGGCGGTTTCGGCCTTGAGGTCGGTGCCGATCCCCAGGCGGGTGAAGCCCCAGAGCATCATCAGGAAGATGCTGAACATGAACAGGTAGGTGGGGATCGCGAAGGCGACGCCCGACTCCTTGAGCCCGCGCAGGTTCAGCACCGCCAGAAGGGTCACCAGCAGGATCGCGACCAGCACCTCGTGCGGCTGGATGAACTTGATCAGCGCGCCGAGGTTCTCGACGCCCGAGGAGATCGACACCGCGACGGTCAGCACGTAGTCGACCATCAGGGCCGCCGCGACGACCAGGCCCCAGTTGCCGCCGAGGTTCTCCGTGGCGACCTCGAAGTCACCGCCGCCGCTCTGGTAGGCACGGACGTTCTGGCGGTACGACGCGACGACCACCAGCAGAATGACGATGACGGCCGCGCCCACCCAGGGGGTGTAGTGGTAGGTGGCCAGACCGGCGACACTCAGGGTCAGGAGGATCTCCTGCGGGGCGTAGGCCACCGAGGACAGGGCGTCGCTGGCGAACACGGGGAGCGCGATGCGCTTGGGCAGCAGTTGCTCGTGACCTTGGGCGCTTCGCAGCGCGCGGCCTAGCAGGAGTCGTTTGACGACATCCGGAACCTTTGACACGGAAGGAGACTCTAACCCGTCCCGGTGTCCGCGCTTTCGCCGCGCCCTGGCCGCAGGGCTGAGCCAGACCCGCGCTTTGCCCGGCCCAACGATCTGGGGTCCATACTGGTCGGTGCCTCGTGTGCAGGCGCGAGCGGGACATCGACCTCACCAGATACCGTGCTCAACCAGAAGGAAACGGAACGGGCCGTGCATATCGTCATCATGGGATGCGGGCGGGTCGGCTCGACCCTCGCGCACATCCTCGAGGACAAGGGTCACTCTGTGGCCATCATCGACCAGAGCCCGGAGTCCTTCCGCAGGCTGCGCGGCGGGTTCAAGGGGCGTCGGGTGATCGGCTTCGGCTTCGACCGGGACGTCCTGATCGAGGCCCAGATCGAGAAGGCCTCGGCCTTCGTCGCCGTCAGCAGCGGCGACAACTCCAACATCATCTCCGCCCGGGTGGCGCGCGAGACGTTCGGGGTCGACAACGTCGTCGCCCGGATCTACGACCCCCGCCGGGCCGAGGTCTACCAGCGGCTCGGCATCCCCACGGTCGCGACGGTGCGGTGGACCGCCGACCAGATGCTGCGCCGGCTCCTGCCCGACGGCGCGCTCCCGCTGTGGCGCGACCCGACCGGCGAGGTCAAGCTCGCCGAGGTGCAGACCGACACCGCCTGGATCGGCGCGAAGGTCGGCACGCTGGAGGAGTCGGCCAGGACCCGGGTCGCGTTCCTCAACCGGATGGGCGAGGCGATCGTGCCGACCTCGGAGACGGTCATCCAGGACGGCGACGTCGTCCATGTGATGGCCAGGTCGACCGATATCGAGCGGATCAGCGAGGCGCTGGTCAAGCGCGTCCAGGAAGGCAAGTGACATGCGGGTAGCCATTGCCGGGGCCGGTGCCGTGGGCCGCTCCATCGCCCAGGAACTGCTGGAGAACGGACACGAGGTCCTGCTGGTCGACAAGGACCCCAAAGCGATCAAGGTCGAGGTGGTGCCGAGGGCCGAGTGGCTGCTCGCCGACGCCTGCGAGATCTCCGCCCTGGACGACGCGGCCCTGGAACGCTGCCACGTCGTGGTCGCGGCCACCGGCGACGACAAGGTCAACCTGGTCGTCTCGCTGCTCGCCAAGACCGAGTACGGGGTGCCCCGGGTCGTCGCCCGGATCAACCACCCCAAGAACGAGTGGCTGTTCAACGAGTCCTGGGGTGTGGACGTGGCCGTCTCGACCCCGCGCCTGCTGTCCGCGCTCGTCGAGGAGGCAGTGAGCGTCGGCGACCTCGTCCGCCTGATGACCTTCCGCCAGGGCGACGCCAACCTGGTCGAGCTGACCCTTCCCGAGGAGGCACCGCTCAACGGCCAGCGCGTCGGCTCCGTCAACTGGCCCCGCGACACCGCCCTCGTCGCGATCCTCCGTGAAGGCCGGGTGCTGGTCCCCACGCCCGACGACACCCTCGAACCCGGCGACGAACTCATGTTCGTCGCCAGTCAGGACGTGGAGGACGAACTGGGCGACCTGCTCAGCCCCCGCTGAGAGAAACCGGCTGCTCTCCCGCCCGGGCGGGAGAGCAGCCGGTGGTGCGCCGGGCCCCCGGGGGAGCAAGCGTTGGTCACGCTGCCGCGGACACGGTCCTGCCTCGGGTGAGGACCCAGATCATCGCTCCGAAGGAGGCGATCTGGAGGGGCCAGCCGAGGGCGAGCTTGGTGGCGGCCAGCAGCCCGACCTCGTGCGCGAGGTAGAGCGGGTACTGGACGGCGACGCGGATCGCGCAGGGCAGCAGGAGCAGCCAGGTCAGTTTGGAGCACAGCCGGACGACGGCGGGGTCCTTGTGCCAGGCGGTGGGGTCGCCGGTCACCGAACCGATCATGAAGCCGACGACGGGCCAGCGGGCGAGGATCGAGACGAGCATCGCGACGGTGTAGCCGGCGTTGTAGAGGATGCCGGGGAGGAAGACGTTCTCGGCCTTGCCGGACTTCAGCGCGAAGAACGCCGCGATGCCGATGCCGAACAGGCTGTTGAGCACGAACTGGACCGTGGACTTCTGGGCCAGCCGGATCGCGAGCAGGATGACCGCGGAGATCGCGCCGATGGCGACCGACAGCCGGAGTTCCCCGGTGATCATCCAGGAGATGGTGAAGCCGACGGTGGGGACCGCGCCCTCGAGGGTGCCGCGCACTCCGCCCAGCGCCTTGGACAGCTGGGTGCGCACGGCGGCCTCGACGGACCTCCGTGCTACTTCGTCAGCGTTCGTCACGGTTTCGGTCACGCGGGTCCTCGGAGCTCATAACGGGGATTGAAGATGACCTTGCGGCCGTCCTGCAGGCTGACCAGGCCCTCCGCGCGCAACCTGCGACCGGGCTCGATGCCGGCGATGCGCCGGCGGCCG
>JBDSTJ010000396.1:0-6826 GCA_039928335.1 Streptosporangiaceae bacterium
GAACAAGATCATCATCTCCTATTTGATCTTCCCAGAAGAGCCGACGCCTCCGCCCGAAAAGACCGGGCGGAGGCATGTTTTCGCAGGTCAGGCTAGCGAACGGGAAGACCGGTGACGGTGCGGCCGATGACCAGGCGCTGGATTTCGGACGTGCCCTCGAAGATGGTGAAGATCTTGCTGTCGCGGTGGAAGCGCTCCACGGGGTATTCGCGGGTGTAGCCGTTGCCGCCGAGGATCTGGATGGCCTCCTCGGTGACGCGGACCGCGGTCTCGGAGGCATAGAGCTTGGCCATGGAGCCTTCGGAGGCCTCGAAGGGCTTGCCCTGGCGGGCCATCCAGGCGGCGCGCCAGACGAGGAGGCGGGCGGCGTCGATCTGGGTCTTCATATCGGCGAGTTTGAAGGCGATGGCCTGGAAGTCGCCGATCTTCTTGCCGAACTGCTCGCGTTCCCTGGCGTACTCGAGGGCGTAGTCGTAGCCGGCGCGGGCGACGCCGAGGGCCATCGCGCCGACGGTGGGACGGGTGACCTCGAAGGTCTTCATGGCGGCCTGGCCGGCGGCCTTCTGGCCGGAACGGGTGCGGGCGATACGGGAGTCGAACTTCTCCTTGCCGCCGATGAGGAGGCTGCCGGGGATGCGGACGTCGTCGAGGACGACTTCGGCGGTGTGCGAGGCGCGGATGCCGTGCTTCTTGAACTTCTGGCCCTGGGAGAAGCCGGGAGTGTTCGGCGGGATGATGAAGGAGGCCTGGCCGCGCGAGCCGAGTTCGGGATAGACCGAGGCGACGACGACGTGCACGTTGGCGATGCCGCCGTTGGTCACCCAGGTCTTGGTGCCGTTGAGGACCCACTCGTCGGTGGCCTCATGGTAGACGGCCCTGCACCGAATCGAGGCGATATCGGAGCCTGCGTTGGGCTCGGAAGCGCAGAACGCGCCGAGCTTCACGTCGTCGGCGGTGCCGAACATCTGCGGCGCCCACTCGGCGATCTGCTCGGGAGTGCCGGTGGAGGCCAGCGAGGCCGCGGCGAGGCCGGTGCCGACGATCGACAGGGCGATGCCGGCGTCACCCCAGAACAGCTCCTCGAAGGTGACGGAGATGCCCAGACCGCTGTCCTCGAAGGACTGGGTGGCGAAGAAGTCGAGCGAGTACAGCCCGATCTTGGCGGCCTCCTGGATGATCGGCCAAGGGGTCTCCTCGCGTTCGTCCCACTCCTCCCCCGCCGGACGGAGAACGTCGCGCGCGAACTCGTGGCACCAGGCCTGCGCGTCGCGGACGTCTTCCGTGAGCTCAAGACTGAAAGACATTGTTCGACCCTCCCATGGCACATCCGCGATGCGGCAGTACCCGTGACATATTGAACGGCCCGTGCAAGGCCGCTGTTACCCAAGGTAGCACTGCCAGTTACCGGCGAGTAAGGCAATGCGTTACCCGAGGTAGCACAGTGAGCAGCGTCACAGAGCGTACAGAACGGGAGGGCAGAAAATCAGCGCGGCTGGAGAGTTGAATACTCGGGTACCGATGCCATAGGGGGCCTTTCCCCCACCGAGGTGTCACGGGCTGTCGGCGCATAGCCGGCAGCACCGCGCTGGAACTGCGTCAGGGAGGACGCGGGCGAGGACAGAGGGAGCGCCAGCCCGTGCCGGTCAAGGCGTGACCAGGCTGTCTGCAGGATCTGCGAGGCCATCGCACCCAGTTCCTCGGTCGAGTGGTGGGAGTGGATCCGCAGGCCCAGGTCCACCTGCGCCAGCGCGTCGAGCCCCGAATCGTGCACCGCGTCGAGCAGCAGGCCGAGCTCCACTCCGTAACCGGTCACGAAGGGCAACCGCTCCAGCAGGGAACGTCGCCCTGCGTACTCGCCGGACAGTGGCTGGATCACCCCGGCCAGAGCAGGCCAATGCATATTGATCAGAGGTCTTGCCACCAGCTCGGTGACCCTGCCTCCACCCGCGAACGCCGCCTCGGACCCGTTGTAGGGCCGGTCGTAGCAGGCCTTCACATAGGAGACGGAAGGCGAGCACAACAGCGGGCCGAGCAGTCCGGTCACGAAGCTGGGTGAGAAGTTGAGGAGATCGGCGTCCACGAAGACCAGGATGTCCCCCGTGGTCACCGCGAGGGACTTCCACAGTGCCTCCCCCTTGCCCGACAGGGCGGGGAGCCGGGGCAGGATCGAGTCCTGGGCGAACACCTTGGCGCCGGCGGCGGTCGCCACCGCCGCGGTGTCGTCCACGGACCGGGAGTCGATCACGACGATCTCGTCCACGAGCGGGTAGCGCTCGACCAGTTCACGCCGGATCGCCGAAACGATCTCCCCGACGGTGTCCTGTTCGTCCCGGGCCGGCAGGACGATGCTCACGGTCGTCCCGCCCTTGGCCGCCAGCAGGGACCCGATGGGCCAGTCCGCGGCAGCGCTCATACGGTGACGCAGCCAGTCTGAGGCTTCAGGCAGCACAGCGCGCTCTCCCTCCATAGAAAGGAACACTGCGGACATCCCCGATCATTCACCCTCATACGCCGAGGCTGGCCGACCGACCCATGAACTTAACCAGCCGAAACATGCTGTTCACAACTAAAAGATCTTTATTCCTCGCTGTGCTTGTCCAGGAAGGTGTAAACGTCAGCCTCGTCGACGCCGGGAAAGGCCCCCGGCGGCAGCACCGACAGCACATGGGAGTGGGCGCGCGCGGACGGCCAGGACTGCCCTTCCCACCGGGCGGCCTGGTCGGCCGGCGGCAGCTGGCAGCACTCGCCGTCGGGGCAGGCCGACTTGACCCGGTTGGTGGTCTCACGGCCCCGGAACCAGCGGGAGTCCTCGAACCTGACCCCCAGCACGATCGCGAAATCCCGCTCGTGCGAGGGATCGATGTGCGACAGGCACCAGAACGTGCCCTTGGGGGTGTCGGTGTACTGGTTGAAGACCGAGAACCGGTCGTTGCTGTTGAAGACCCGCCGCCCGGCCCACTGCCGGCACATCCGCTGGCCCTCGATCGCCCCGTCCTCATCGGCGGGGAACAGCAGCCCGTCGTTGGCGTAGGCCTTGTAGATCGTGCCGCTCTCGTCGTTCTTGGTGAAATGGCACTTGAGGTCGAGGTGGTGCGTGGCGATGTTGGTGAACCGGTGCGCGGCCATCTCGTAGGAGACCGAGAACACGTCGGCGATGTCCTCGACCGACAGCTCCCGGTTGGCCTTGGCCTCGCGGAGGTAGGGCACCACGGCGGGCTCGGGGATCAGCGTCGCGGCGGCGAAGTAGTTGGCCTCGACCCGCTGGCGCAGGAAGTCCGCGAAGTCGCGCGGGACCTCGTGGCCCAGGGCGATGTGCCCGAGTGTCTGCAGCAGGATCGTGCGCGGCGTGTGCATGCCGAGTTGCTCGCGCTCCAGGTAGATCCGCCGGTTGCGCTGGTCGGTGACCGACCGGACCGACCTGGGCAGGTCCTGGACGTACCGGAGGGTGTAGCCGAAATGGCCGACCAGTGCCATCAGCATGCCCTGGGACAGCGCGCCGGACCGGTAGCCGGCCGCTTCGAGGGTCTTGCGCGCGACCAGTTCGATCTCGCCGAAGTAGTTGCCGCGCTCACGCATCTTGCGCCTGAGTTCGGCGTTGGCCAGCCGGGCCTCCTCGGGCGAGGCCGTCGGCTTGGTGCGGCTGCGCTTGAGCTCTCCGTACAGCGCGAGCATGTGCTCCAGCACGTCGTTGGGGAGGCGTTTGGACGCCTTCAGATGGGACAACCCGAGGGTCTGGTAGATCGGGTCGCGCTGGGCCTCCTCGAGCGCGATTTCGAGCTGAGCACGCCTGGAGGGGGCTTCTCGCTGCAGAAGTTCCTCGACCGGCACCTGAAGGGCGTGCGCCAGGGCCTGGAGCAGTGACAGCTTCGGTTCGCGTTTTCCGTTCTCCAGGAGGGAGAGCTGCGAAGGTGCCCGACCGACCCGTTCGCCCAGGTCGGAAAGGGTGTATCCACGTTGACGCCGGAGGTGCCGCAGCCTCTGCCCGAAGACGGAAAGGTCTACACCACTCGACAAGATGAGAGTTTCTTCGCTCTGCAAGGTCGCCACCCGTTGATGCTAGCGCAAAAACAGCAGAAGTTTCTATTACTCCTCGGTAGATAACCCGCCCAGAGGAGGGCAGACTCCAGGTAAGCACCCAGGGGACGACATAAGAGGGAGCAAGAACATGACTGAAGGTCGCCTCAAGGGCGCAGCCGAAGAGCTGCAGACCACGTGGAACACCGACGAGCGCTGGGCGAACATCGAGCGGACCTACACGGCCGAGGATGTCATCAAGCTGCGCGGTTCGGTCCAGGAGGAGTTCACCCTCGCCAAGATCGGCGCCGAGCGCCTGTGGAACCTGCTGCACACCGAGGACTACGTGCACTCCCTCGGTGCGCTGACGGGCAACCAGGCCGTGCAGCAGATCAAGGCTGGCCTCAAGGCCATCTACCTTTCGGGTTGGCAGGTCGCCGGTGACGCGAACCCGTCCGGTCAGACCTACCCGGACCAGAGCATCTACCCGGCCAACTCGGTGCCGGCCGTGGTCCGCCGGATCAACAACGCCCTCCTGCGCGCCGACCAGATCACCTGGGCCGAAGGCGACGAGAACGCCCCGCACTGGCTCGCGCCGATCGTCGCGGACGCCGAGGCCGGCTTCGGGGGCGTGCTCAACGCCTACGAGCTGATGAAGGGCATGATCGCCTCCGGTGCCGCGGGTGTGCACTGGGAGGACCAGCTCGCCTCGGAGAAGAAGTGCGGCCACCTCGGCGGCAAGGTGCTGATCCCGACCGGCCAGCACATCAAGACCCTCAACGCGGCCCGCCTGGCGGCCGACGTCTCGGGCGTCTCCACCCTGGTGATCGCGCGGACCGACGCTGAGGCCGCGACCCTCATCACCACCGACGTGGACGAGCGCGACCGCGAGTTCATCACCGGCGAGCGCACCGCAGAGGGCTTCTACCGGGTCCGCAACGGCATCGAGCCCTGCATCGCCCGCGCCCTGGCCTACGCGCCGTACTCCGACCTCATCTGGATGGAGACCGGCACCCCGGACCTGGAGCTGGCCCGCAAGTTCGCCGAGGCCGTCAAGGCCGAGCACCCCGACCAGATGCTGGCCTACAACTGCTCGCCCTCCTTCAACTGGAAGAAGCACCTGGACGACGCGACCATCGCGAAGTTCCAGCGCGAGCTCGGCCACATGGGCTTCAAGTTCCAGTTCATCACGCTGGCCGGCTTCCACGCCCTCAACTACTCCATGTTCGACCTGGCGCACGGTTACGCCCGTGAGGGCATGACCGCCTACGTCGACCTGCAGGAGCGCGAGTTCGGTGCCGAGGCCCGCGGCTACACCGCCACCAAGCACCAGCGTGAGGTCGGCACCGGCTACTTCGACGCCGTCTCCACCGCCATCTCCCCGAACTCCTCGACCACGGCCTACAAGGGTTCCACCGAGGACGAGCAGTTCCACTAATGATCTAGGGGTCGCAGCTCCCCCACTGCGGCACATCCCTGGGTCGCTTCCGAAGGCTCCTCCCGGACCGTGCATCCGGGAGGAGCCTTCTTCTTCGTTCATCGGCATATAGTCGGATAAATGTTCCATCGTGCCGCCCTCCCACTCGTCCTGACCGCCTCCTGTCTGGTCGTGCCGGCCTCAACCTCCTCCGCAGACGCCTTCACCCCGGGCAGCCGCGGGCTCGGTGACTCCTACTTCCCGCTCGAAGGCAATGGCGGCTACAACGCCGCGCACTACGATCTCAACCTGTCCTACGCGCCGAAGACCGACCGGCTCGCCGGCTCGGTCCGGATGACGGCCCACGCGACCAAGAACCTGTCGCGGTTCAACCTCGACCTCCGCGGCCTCAAGGTGACCTCGGTCAAGGTCAACGGACGGCGGGCCACTTTCAGCAGGAGCGGCCAGGAGCTGCGGATCGCTCCGGCTCGCGGGCTGGTCAAGGGCCACACGTTCACCACCACCGTCAGGTACGGCGGCGTGCCCAGGACCATCGTCGGCTCCCCCATCGTCTTCGGGTCGCCCTACGGTTTCCTGCACACCCCCGACGGCGCGTTCGTCGGCGGGGAGCCCAACGGCGCGTCGACCTGGTTCCCGGTCAACGACCATCCGAGCGACAAGGCCAGCTACAAGATCAAGATTACGGTGCCCAAGGGTCTCGGCGCGATCTCCAACGGCGTCCTGACCGGCAGGCGCACCCAGGGTGCCAGGACCTCCTTCACCTGGAAGCAACGGCAGCCGATGGCCAGCTACCTGGCCACGATCGACATCGGCAAGTGGAAGGTCAAGTCCGGCCGCACCCCCGGCGGCATCCGCAACTACATCGCCGTGGACCCGAAACTACGGGCCGGCTCCCTGTCCTACGTCACCAAGGCCACCGCGAGGGCCACCGACTTCTGGGTCAGCACCCTCGGCCCCTACCCCTTCGACACGACCGGGGCGATCGTCGACGACGCCCGCTACCGGGGCCGGCCGCTCGGGTTCTCGCTGGAGACCCAGTCCAAGCCGGTCTACTCCGCCGTCCGCGACACCGGGACCATCGCCCACGAGCTCGCGCACCAGTGGTTCGGTGACAGCGTCTCGGTGAAGCGGTGGAAGGACATCTGGCTGAACGAGAGCTTCGCGACCTGGGCGATGTACTACTGGCTGGAGAAGAAGCGGCCCGGCGCGCTGACCGTCGGTGAGCAGGTCCGCGCCGACTATGCCGACTGGGCCCCGGTCAAGCGGTACTGGACCGTCAAGATCGCCGACCCCGGACGCAACACGATGTTCAGCTCCCGGGTGTACGACGGCGGCGCGATGGTCCTGCAGTTCCTGCGCGAGCGGATCGGCGAC
>JBDSTJ010000397.1:0-8034 GCA_039928335.1 Streptosporangiaceae bacterium
GGCGGGCCGCCCCCGGGGCCGGTACACCTGGCTCGCCCATGACGAACTCGAGGACGAGTCGTCGGCCCGGGTCGTGGACGTGGCCCACCGCCTGGTGGTCATGCGCCTGGACGAGTCCGACCCGCGCGGCGCGGTCGCCGCGGCCCGCGCCGGTCTGGCCCTGGCCCCCGACGACGAGGGTCTGTGGCGTGACCTGCTCCGCGCCACCGACGCCACCGGCGACCAGACCGCGGTCCGCGCCGTCGTCGAGGAGCTTCGCGGCCGCGCCGACCTCGACCTGCTCCAGCCCGAGACCGAGGCCCTCATGGACGAACTCCAACCCCACCAGTACTCCAGAGGCGCTTGACTTCAACGCGCCTCCAGGCCGTGCCGTCCACCGGTGAACCAGCACTTCTAGCGGAAGGCCTGGCCGAGGGAGTAGCGGCCCGGCTGGGGGTAGACGGTCAGATGGGTGGCCGGGGTGGCGAGGTGGTGGAGGGGACGGCCGGTGCTGGGGCTGAGGGCGAGGACCTGTTCGGGGCCGTACAGCCAGAGGGTGCGGCCGTCAGCGGACACGCCGCCCAGGTTCGACCCGGTGGGCACCTTCCAGGTGTGGGTGAGGGCGCGGGTGGCGAAGGACAGCACGGAGACGGTGTTCCTGCCGCCGACGTAGAGGGAGGCGCCGTCGCGGCTGGGCAGGAGGCTGCTTGAGCCGGGGGCGGTCCCTACCGTGCCGACCTGGGTGAGGCGGGTCGCGTCGATGACGCGGACCTGGTCGTCGTCGGCGACGTAGAAGACGGTGCCGTCGGGGCCGAGGCGCACATCCTGGGGGTGCGAGCGCAGGGTCAGGGTGTGGGTGACCTTGCCGCCGAGCCAGTCGACTCTGATCAGGCCGCTGGTCCCGCCGGTGTGGTCGCAACTGGCGACGAGGAACTCGCCGCCGGCGGAGAAGTCGGCCGCGCCGGTGGCCGGGCAGGGGAGTTCGAGGGTGGAGCGCAGCGCCATGGTGCTCGGGTCGCGGAACTCGAGCCGACGGCCGGCCACGACGAGGGCGCTGAGGCCGTCGGGGGTGAAGTGCAGGGTGTACGGGCCGGTCATCTTCACGGGTCTGCCGATGCGGCCGGTGCGCGGGTCGATCGGCCGTAGGCCCTGGGCGGCGCTGACCCAGAGGGTTTTGAGGTCCCAGGAGGGGACGATCTGGCGGACGGCGGACCTGGTCCTGATCAGGCCGACGGGTTGGAGGGTCCGTTGGTCGATGACGTCGACGGAGGTGCCGTGCGGGACGTACAACCTGGCGGGGAGCCTGCGGGCGGCGGCAGCGAGCATGTCGGGTCCGGTGGCGGCGTAGACGTCGGGGCTGCCGGCGGCGGCCCTGTCGGCCCGTTCGCCGGGGGAGGGGAGGGGTGTCCGGATGAGGGTGGACTCCTGCACGGTCCTCGATCGCGGCAGGTCCACGTAGGGAGTCGCGCCGCCGAGCCCGATGACGGAGGAGGGCGGTGTGCCGGAGGATCGGAACGGTACGGTCTCACAGCCGGTGAGCGCCAAGACGGCTGTCGCCGCCAGCGCCGTCAGCCTGACACCTGGGAGTCCCATCTCCAGGAATGTACAGCTCCAACACTCTCCGTGTTGGATCTGTCACGAGAATTTCACGAATCTGACTTGCCGATGCCGATCCCGAACTCGCGGTAGACCCTTTCCCAGAAGCCGTCCCGCAGCCAGGTCCTGGCCTCCTGGTAGGGGCGCAGCGAGCGGCCGAGCACCTTCTCGGCGTCGATCAGCAGTTCCTTGTCGATCACGGGCGGCAGGATGGGGCCGGGCAGCAGGTCGCGGATGTTGTCGCGGCCCCGCTCGAACACCCACTTCTGGGCGACGTGCTCGCCGATCTCCAGCATCTGGTTGCGGTCCGGGCCGAGCTTGCCTTCGGGGACGGGCAGGCCGGTCTTGTTGATCGCCGCAGGGGTCGGGATCGGGGTGGCCGTGGTCGGCGGCTTGGGCGGGGCGATCGACGGAGCGGGGCGGGCGGCGAAGACCTGGGACGGGGACGGCACCACGATCTTGGGGCCGTTGGTCGCGGGTACCGGCGGGGTGGCCTGCACCGACAGCATGCCGGCCTTGGCGAAGTAGGGGCGCAGGAAGTCGGCGGGCAGGACCTCGACGGTGTCGGACTCCCAGACCAGCCATTCGGCCTGGTTGGATCCGTGGGTCGGCTCGACGCCCCACAGGTGGACCCGGACGCCGAACCGCTGGGCGGCCTCGACGGCCGGCAGCATGTCCTCGTCCCCGGCGAGCAGCACCGCGTCGGTGATCGCCCGGTGCCTGGCCAACGCCTCGAGGTCGGCCCGGAGCTGGGCGTCCACGCCCTTCTGCTGGCCCTGGGCGTTGAGGTTGCCCAGTCGCAGCTTCACCAGCGGCAGGTTGGCGATCACCCGCTGGTCGACGGTGGGCTGCCGGCGGGGGGAGGCGTCGAACCAGTACAGGCGGAGCAGCTCACCCTTGATCTGCGCGTCGGCGTGCGCGGTCAACGCCTTGATCAGCTTCTCGGCGAACACACGATATTCGCGCCGAGAACTGGCCTCCAGGAGCAATGCCCCTGAGGCGGCGTAAAGGTATCCCGCGTCGACAAAGACGGCATAGCGGGCGGGCTGCGGTACGAACTCCGAGGTAGCCATGGGCTTCCCACCTTATTCGTACCGGGCCTTTTCCCGAGGGTGAAACGGCGGCAACCCGGGTGTCATCTGCGGGTCAGCCCGGGAGCCCGCTGGCACGCCATCCGAGCTGTGCCGGACGGCGGACGAGCCGGGACCGATCGGCCCAGGTCGAACGGGCTCGGACCGGCGGCTCGGGGTCCCCGGCGGACCTCGCCGCGATGACCGCGATGATCACCGCGATCTCCTCGGGCGTCGCGTCGCCCCGGACCACCTGAAGAAACGGCTTCTCGCTCACAGCGGGATGTTCCCATGCTTCTTGGCCGGCAGTGTCTTGCGCTTTTCCCGCAGTGAACGAAGTGCCTTGATGACCTGAATACGCGTTTCCGAAGGCTTGATCACCGCGTCCACATATCCGCGCTCGGCGGCGATGTAGGGATTGGCGAGGGTGTCCTCGTACTCGGTGATCAGCTCGGCCCGCCGGGTGTCGGCGTCCGCCGCCCCCGCCAGCTCCCGGCGGTACAGGATGTTGACCGCGCCCTGCGCCCCCATGACGGCGATCTGCGCGGTCGGCCAGGCCAGGTTGATGTCGGCGCCGAGGTGCTTGGACCCCATGACGTCGTAGGCACCGCCGTAGGCCTTGCGGGTGATCACGGTGACCAGCGGCACGGTCGCCTCGGCGTAGGCGTACAGCAGCTTGGCCCCGCGCCGGATGATCCCGTCCCACTCCTGGTCGGTGCCGGGCAGGAAGCCGGGCACGTCCACGAACGTCAGGACCGGCACGTTGAAGGCGTCGCAGGTCCGGATGAACCGGGCCGCCTTCTCCGAGGCCCCGATGTCGAGGCAGCCGGCGAACTGCATCGGCTGGTTGGCGACGATGCCGACGCTCTGCCCGTCGACCCGGCCGTACCCGACGATGATGTTGGGCGCGTACAGCGCCTGGACCTCGAGGAACTCCTCGTCGTCCAGGACGTGCTCGATGACGGTGTGCATGTCGTAGGGCTGGTTGGCCGAGTCCGGGATGAGCGTGTCGAGCTCCTCGACCAGATCCAGCGAGGCGGCCGCCTCGAAGAACGGGGCCTCGGACAGGTTGTTGGACGGCAGATAGGACAGCAGCGCCTTGACGTACTCCAGGGCGTCGGTCTCGTCGGCGGCCAGGTGGTGGGCCACGCCCGACTTGGCGTTGTGGGTGTGCGCGCCGCCGAGCTCCTCGAACGTCACCTCCTCGCCGGTGACCGTCTTGATCACGTCGGGGCCGGTGATGAACATGTGCGAGGTCTGGTCGACCATGACGATGAAGTCGGTCAGCGCGGGCGAGTAGACGTGCCCGCCGGCCGCCGCGCCCATGATCAGTGAGATCTGCGGGATGACCCCCGAGGCGTGCACGTTCCGCTTGAAGATCTCGGCGTACAGGCCGAGGGCGACCACGCCCTCCTGGATCCGCGCGCCGCCGCCCTCGTTGATGCCGACGACCGGGCAGCCGGTCTTCAGGGCCATGTCGAGCATCTTGACGATCTTCTCGCCGTAGACCTCGCCGAGCGAGCCGCCGAAGGCCAGCACGTCCTGGGAGAACACGCAGACCGGGCGGCCGTCGACCGTGCCGTAGCCGGTGACGACCCCGTCGCTGTAGGGCCGCTTCTTCTCCAGCCCGAACATGGTCGACCGGTGCCGGGCGAACTCGTCGAACTCGACGAAGCTCCCCGCGTCCAGCAGCGCGTCGATCCGCTCCCGGGCCGTCATCTTGCCCTTGGCGTGCTGCTTCTCCACAGCGGCCGCGGATCCGGCGTGGACGGCTTCGTGCCGCCGCCGCTCAAGGTCCGCGATCTTTCCTGCGGTGGTATGAATGTCGATCTTTTCGATCGTGGGCTCAACCGCTTCCATCGCCATGCGCGCAAGGGTAGCCAGACACCTGTCCGATGTCCCGAAGCGGGGGTGGCCCACCTGGGTGGTATAGACCATTCGCCAGAAAGATAGGATCAGGGCCGTGACTGATGCCAGCCTCTCCGCCCAGCTCAGACAGGACCTGCCCGACCCGCTCCGGGCCGACGTCCGCCTGCTCGGAACCCTGCTCGGCCAGGTACTCGTCGAGTACGGCGGCCAGGGGCTGCTGGACGACGTGGAACGCCTGCGCCATGCCGTGATCGACGCCCGCAAGGGCGAGCTCCCGGTCGAGGCGGTGACCGAGATCGTCGCGGGATGGTCATTGGACCGTGCCGAACAGGTCGCCCGTTCCTTCACCGTCTACTTCCACCTCACCAACCTCGCCGAGGAACACCACCGGATCCGCACCCTCAGGGAACGCGACCTGCCCGGGTCGGCCGGTTCCGGCTCCTTCGAGGCGGCCGTGGCGGCGCTGGAGGACCCGGCCGAGGCGCTCCGCGGCCTGGAGTTCCGGCCGGTCTTCACCGCGCACCCCACCGAGGCCCGCCGCCGCGCCGTCGTCACCGCGATCATGCGGATCAGCACGCTGATGAACGAACTGGACGATGCCCGGCTCGGCGACGGCGAGCGGCTGGAGCGCCGCCGCCGACTGCGCGAGGAGATCGACCTGCTGTGGCGCACTGCCCAGCGCCGGCAGCAGCAGATGGACCCCCTCGACGAGGTGCGGACCGCGATGGCGGCCTTCGACGAGACCATCTTCCGGGTCGTCCCGCAGGTCTACCGGTCGCTCGACACCGTGCTCAAGGGCGAGGACGAGGCCGACAGCGCCGGCGCCCGCCCGCCGCTGGCCCCGGCCTATCTGCGCTTCGGCAGCTGGATCGGCGGCGACCGCGACGGCAACCCCTACGTCACCGCGCAGGTCACCCGCAAGGCCCTCAAGATCCAGTCGCAGCACGTGCTGCTCGCCCTGGAGCACGCCGCCACCCGGATCGGCCGCCAGCTGACCGTGCACGCCGGCACCACGCCCGCCTCGCGCGAGCTGTCCGACGCCCTCGGCGGGGCCAGGACCGCCCACCCCGAGGTGCTGGCCGAGCTCGCCGCCCGCGCGCCCGGCGAACCGCACCGGCAGTTCCTGCTGTACGCCGCCGAGCGGATCAGGGCGACCCGGGAGCGCAACGCCGACCTGGGCTACACCGGCCCCGAGAAGCTGATCGACGACCTGGTGCTCATCCAGGACTCGCTCGCCGAGGCCGGCGCGGCCCGCCAGGCCTACGGGGAGCTCCAGCACCTCATCTGGCAGGTCGAGACGTTCGGCTTCCACCTGGCCGAACTGGAGATCCGCCAGCACTCGGCCGTGCACGAACGGGCGCTGGCCGAGGTACGGGCCGGGGGCGCGCTGTCGGCCGAGACCGAGGAGGTCCTCGACACCCTCCGGGTGGTCGCCTGGGCCCAGAACCGGTTCGGCGTCCAGGCGTGCTGCCGCTACATCGTGTCGTTCACCCGCACCGCCGAGGACCTGGCCGCGGTGTACGAGCTGGCCGCCTCACTCGGCGACGGGGCTCCCGTCCTGGACGTGATCCCGCTGTTCGAGACCGGCGACGACCTGGAACGCGCCGTGGCGGTCCTCGAGGAGACCGTCAAGCAGCCGGCCGTCCAGCGCCGCCTGTCCCAGACCGGCCGCCGGCTGGAGGTCATGCTCGGTTACTCCGACTCGGCCAAGATCCTCGGCCCGACCAGCGCGACCCTGCTGCTGTACGACACCCAGGAGCAGCTCGCCGCCTGGGCCTACACCCACGACATCACCCTGACCCTGTTCCACGGCCGGGGCGGTTCGCTCGGCCGGGGCGGCGGCCCGGCCAACCGGGCGATCCTCGCCCAGGCACCCGGTTCGGTCGACGGCCGGTTCAAGGTCACCGAGCAGGGCGAGGTCATCTTCGCCCGGTACGGGCAGCCCGAGATCGCCCGCCGGCACATCGAGCAGGTCACCAACGCGATCCTGCTGGCCTCCACCCCCGAGGTGGAGCAGCGCGCGATCGACGCGGCGGCCCGGTTCCGGCCGCTCGCCGACCGGCTGTCGGCCGCCGCGCACACCGCCTTCCGCGGCCTGGTCGAGTCCGAGGGCTTCGCCGAGTGGTTCGCCCAGGTCTCCCCGCTGGCTGAGATCGGCGACCTGCGGATCGGGTCCCGCCCGGCCCGCCGGACCGGCGCGTCGTCGCTGGACGACCTGCGGGCCATCCCGTGGGTCTTCGCCTGGACCCAGACCCGGGTGCACCTGCCGGCCTGGTACGGCCTGGGCACCGGCCTGGCCGCCGTCATCTCCGAGCCGGAGCTGCGCGCCGCCTACGCGAACTGGCCGCTGTTCAACGCCCTGATCGACAACGCCGAGATGTCGCTGGCCAAGACCGACCGGGACATCGCCGAGCGCTACCTGGCCCTGGGCGCCCGCCCCGACCTGGCCAAGCTGGTCCTGGCCGAGTACGACCGAACCCTGGAGCTGGTCCTGTCGGTCACCGGCCACACCAGGCTGCTGGAGAACCGCAAGGTCCTCTCCCGGGCCGTCGAACTCCGCAACCCCTATGTGGACGCCCTGTCCCACCTCCAGCTACGCGCCCTCACCGCCCTCCGAGCCGGCGTCACCGACCCCGCCGAGCAGGCCCAGCTGGAGAACCTGCTGTTGCTCTCGGTCAACGGCGTGGCCGCGGGCCTCCAGAACACCGGCTGATCCGCCCCGGGCCTGCGCGGGCGGGTCGTGTTCCCGGGGGCTGAGCCCCGTCGTCGAACACGCCTGGCGGGGTGTTTGGTTGGATGGGGTGATGGGACCGTACGGAGATCTTGATCGGCCGCCGTTGAACGAGCGTGCGCTGAACCGGGCGCTGGCGCATTCGATGTGGCGGGTCCAGGTGGTGGCGGAGACCGGTTCGACCAACGCGGACCTGGCCGCGATGGCCCGGGACGGGGCTGCGGAGGGCACGGTCCTGGTCGCGGAGTCGCAGACGGCCGGGCGGGGGCGGCTGGACCGCAGCTGGACGGCACCGGCCCGGTCGGGCCTGATGTTCTCGGTCCTGCTGCGTCCCGGTGCGGCCGTCCCGGTCTCCCGGCTGGCCTGGGCTCCGCTGCTGACCGGCGTCGCGGCGGCGGCGGCGGTGCGGACCGTGACGGCCAAGGCGGTGGAGCTGGGGGACGCCACCGGCAAGGGGGTCGTCGAGCCGGTCCTGAAGTGGCCCAACGACCTGCTGGTCGGGGACCGCAAACTCGCGGGGATCCTGGCCGAGCGCACCGACGAAGCCCTGATCATCGGGATGGGCCTCAACGTGAGCCTCAGGGAGAGCGAGCTGCCGGTCCCGGCCGCGACCTCGCTGGCGTTGGAGGACGCCGCGACCACCGACCGCGAGACGGTCCTCAAGGCGATCCTGCGCGAGCTGGAGCTGCGGTTCACCGAGTGGCGGGCGGCCGACGGCGACGCCGACGGTGCGGGCCTGCGGGCCGCCTACCGCGCCGTGTGCGCCACCATCGGGCGCGAGGTGCGGGT
>JBDSTJ010000398.1:0-10121 GCA_039928335.1 Streptosporangiaceae bacterium
GCAGCCCGCACGCCTCGGTCAGCACCCGGCGCAGCGACCCGAACGCCTCGTCGACGGTCCTGATGACCGTCACCCACACCGTGAGCCCGGCGGCCCGGAGCGCCGCCACGTCGGCCGCGCGGTTCTCCTCCTCGTTGGCCAGCACCAGATCGGGCCGCAACGAACCGACCAGCGCCAGATCCGGATTCTTCGTCCCCCGCACCCGCGTCACCTCCAGACCCGCAGGCTCCGCGCACCAGTCCGTCGCGCCCACCAGCAGCCCCGGCGCGGTCACCGCCACCGTCTCGGTCAGCGACGGCACCAGCGACACCACCCGCCCGACCCGTGCGGGGAGTGCCACCTCGACACCGGTGTCATCCCTCATGGGCGAGTATTCCGAAGAGGTCGGCGATCAGTCCCGGTGTCAACAGGGCGGTGAGGGTCCGGACCTGGGCGGCGAACAGACCATCGTGGGGTTCGGCCGCGACCCAGCAGGTGAGCCGTTCGGCGATGACCGGCTCGAACGTGGCCGCGGCGACGAGCATCCCGCCGAGCTGTGCCGCCACCAGCGGTTCGACCTCCAGCCGGGAAACCCCGGGGTCGCGCAGCCAGCCGACCGTGGCCGACTCCACGCCGGCGATCCAGCTGTGCACGGTCGAGACCAGGAACGGGCCGGGCTCGGCGATCTCCAGCGAGTCGTACACCATCTGGCAGACCTGGCCGCGGACCTCCCCGGCGACCTCGCGGGTCTCCTCCGAGACCCTGAACGCACCCCAGGAGAGCATCACGGTGAAACCGACCCGGTACTCCTCGACGAAGTCGAAGTACCGGTGGATCTGCTCGGCCAGCCGGGCCGACCTCACCCCGGGCGGCACCTCGGCCAGCCGGCCGGCCAGGGCGGAGGCGACCTGCTGGAAGGCGGCCTGGAACAGGTCCTGCTTGTTGTCGAAGTACCGGTAGACCGAGGACCTGGAGCTTCCCGCCGCTTTGGCGATGTCCTCCAGTGAGGCGTCCTGGGCGGTCTGGAAGACCTCGATGGCGGCCGCGATGATCTCCTCGCGCCGCTGGTCCCAGGGCAGTCTCCGGAACGTCATGGCTCGCAGCCTAGTTGCTGCCGATTCCGGGGTCCCGCCGCCTAGGATCAGGGGCTCGCCCGATCACGGAGGACACTGATGGATCAAGTGCGTATCACCTCCACGGCCGCTGCCCAGGAGGTCTTCGACCTGATCGTCGACTGGCCGCGCCAGCAGGAGTGGATGCCGTTCACCCGGGTCAGCGGCGAGCACGGCCTCGGCGCGGCCGTCGAGGGCTGGTCCGGCATCGGCCCGGTCGGTTTCCTCGACACCATGGTCATCACCGAGTGGACGCCCGGCCGCAGGGTCGTCACCCGCCACACCGGCCGGGTGGTCCGCGGTGACGGCTGGTTCGAGACCGAGCCGCTGCCCTCGGGTGGCTGCGCCGTCACCTGGGCCGAGGATCTCCAGGCACCCCTCGGTACCGTCGGCCGGTTCGGCCTCACCCTGCTCGGCCCGGCCAACCGGGTCTTCATGAAGATCGCCCTGCGCCGCCTGGTCAGACTCGCCGAGGACCGCACGCCGCCGTTCCCCGGCGGTTGAGGCCGCCGGGGAACGGTCTGATCAGGGCAGGAGCGCGTCGAGGAAGGTGTTGCTGAACACCCGGGCGGGGTCGTAGGCGTTGAGAACGGCACGGGCGGTGTCGAAGTTGTTGCCGGCCGGCTGGCCGGCGTTCATCGCCGCCCTGTAGGTGGCGATCTTGGCCGGGTCGGACCAGGCCGCCGTCGGGCCGCACGCCCAGGCCTTGGACCACTCCGGCCGGACGGTGGCGTAGGAGCCGGTGTAATGGGCCAGGATCCAGTTCTCCATCTCGGTGTAGAACTCGTTGGCGTGCGGGGTGATCGGGATGGTGCCCATGTCGATCCAGACGCAGACGTCCCACTCGGGGTGGTCGGGCCTGGGCCGCAGCGACGACAGCTGCGGGGTGACCGCCCCGGACACGCCGTCGACCTCGGCGGGCTGGTCCAGGCCGTTGACCCGGATCTCAAACGGCATGTTCATCGGGTACTGGCCGCGCGACTTGTAGGCGTTCACGGTCGCCACGTACTGGGTGTAGAACTCGCTGACGACCTTCTGGATGTTGGCGCGCGAGGTGATGACGGCGAAGCCGGTCTCCACGATCCGCAGGGTGCTCCGCTCCACCCAGAGCCAGGTGTTCTTGGACTTGCCCCAGATGTCCCAGGTGCCGGTGACGATGAGGCCGGAGCCGATGACGGCCATCTCGCCGTTGGTGAAGGTCGAGGTACCCGAGACGTTGCCGGCGATGAGGTCGGAGATGAACTCCGACTGGTCCTCGGTGACGAAGTTGACGAAGGTGTAGTTGTAGGGTTTGGTCACCTTCTTGGACAGCAGCGGCTTGCTGGGCGCGACCGACCACATCTTGATCCACGGGACCGTGGTGAAGGGGAACCAGAGCACCTCCACCCGGCCGTACTTGTCGACGAGCTTGGCGAAGGAGTTGTTGCCGGCGCTGGCCGGCGGCGCGAACACATCGGTGACCTGGGTGCTGTACCAGCTCTGGCAGCGGATGTTCTGGTTGGTGCCGACCTGCAGGGTGACCTCGGTGATGAATGCGCGGCCCAGGTGGGTCAGGAACGCCCCGATCTCGGGGTCGGTCCGCTGGAACGTCTTGAGAACGTAGGCGTTCGCCGCGGCGCTCCACACCACGGCGGTGAGCGAGCGGATGGCGTTGCTCATCGACCCGTAGCTCATCCCGTTGGCGCGGGTCTCTCCGTTGGCCCGCACCGAGGAGCCGTGAGCGTTGATCGCGAGCACGCCGCCGACGGTGACCCCGCCGGGGAACGGGACGCTCATGAAGCCCAGGTTGTTGTCCTCCAGGGTCTGCAGGAGGCTGTCCATCTGCCGGCCGGTCTGCACGGTGACGGTTTTGGGCGTGCCCGCGTTGACCGTGGCGGCCGTCAGGTGCTGGGTGGTGTCGACTAGGATGATCTTGTCGACGTTGGCGCCGTTGGGCACCATGAGGGGCGACCAGTTGTGCCCCATGCCCTTGGCCCTGACCCGGTAGCCGTTGGCCTTGGCCCAGTTGGCGATGGCGACCACGTCGGCGGGGGCGTTCGGGGCGCAGGTCCAGGCCGCCTCGATGGTGATCTCCTGGGACCAGTTCTGGAAGGCCTGCTGGTACAGGGAGATTCCCGGTGGGAAGGACGGCGGGGTGGAGAGGGTCGCGGCCGCGCTCGCCGCGGGGATCCGGAAGGCGGGCGTCCAGCCGAGCGCCGTGGCCAGCACGCCGGCTCCGGTCGCGGCGAGCATGGTGCGGCGGGACGGTCCGCCGGTGCTCGCGGGGTCGTTCGTTGACGGGTTCATACCCGGTTCCCTGCTTTCGTCATGCTGACAGGGTCCGGGGTGGCTCGCGCCTTGCGCCGCCCAGGACGTGTGACTCGATTGCCGCGTGGCGGGGATGCCACGCCGGGGTGGGAGCGGGTGCCTCTGCAGAGGCACCCGCGAGCAACGGATCGACGTCCCTGCGGTTATATGACTTTCGCCATACTTGGTCAATCACTTGCTTGGTGCATGACTCCCGGTGAGCGGCTCGGCAGCCGTCACTCCACCGCGGTGAGGGTGATCCTGATGCCGACCGTGCCGGTGGCCCCGCGGCGCAACCGGCTCCCCCAGAGGGAGATCCGGCCGAGCAGGCCGTACTTGCGCTGGATCAGGGGGCGAAGGCCCGCGGTCTCCTCGGGCGAAAGGATCACCGCCGTCCCCGGGACCTGCTCGCCGGTGGGCTTCCCCCGCACATCGCACGGGCCGACCAGGACGTCGGCGCGGTTGCGGATGCGCTTGACCTTCCAGGAGTCGGTGACCGTCCAGACTCCCAGGGCGGCCCCGTCCCGGACGACCCAGACGGGCGTGGCGACCGTGCTGCCGTCCTTCTTGAAGGTGGTGACGAGCAGGTACTTCCCGGCTGCAAGCCGGTCCAGCGTGGATTCCATCCCGGCAGCCTAGGGTGCGAGGCCCAGGTCCACGAGGTGCCGGGCCAGGTGGATCCGGCACCGGCACAGCCCGGTCAACCCGGGGGTGGATACGGTTCAGAGAGAACTTCTCCCTCCCGCCGTTTTGGAGCGACCCCTGTGACGCAGCGCGCGACCGGCCTGCCGGCCCCGGACCGGATCCAGGCGATCGAGAGGCCTCCCACCGGCGACCTGCTGATCCTCGCCGTCGCGCTCACCGCCGTCAGCGCCTCGGGGCCGCTGATGGCCGCGATCACCGCTCCCGCCCTGGCCATCGCGTTCTGGCGCAACGTCCTCGGAGCGGCCGCCCTGACCCCGTTCGCGCTGTGGCGGCACCGGACCGAGTTCGGCCGGCTCGGCCGGGCCGAGTGGCTGGCCGCCCTCGCCGCCGGGGTCGCTCTGGGCGGCCACTTCGCCACCTGGTGTACAAGCCTCACGATGACCTCGGTCGCCTCGGCTGTCGCGTTCGTCTCCGGCCAGCCGATCTTCGCCGCGTTCATCGCACGGGCCAGGGGCGAGCTGGTCTCCCGGCGGGCCTGGCTCGGCATCCTGATCGCCGCAGCCGGGGTCGTGGCCCTGTCCAGCTCCGACCTGCAGGTCTCGGGACGGGCCTTCGCCGGCGACATGATCGCACTCGTGGGCGGGGCACTCGCGGCGGTCTACATGTCGTTCGGCGCGAAGGTCCGGCAGACGGTCTCGCTGACTCCCTATGCAGTGATCTGCTACACGACCGCCGCCGTGGTCCTCGGAATCGGCGCACTCGCCTCGGGCCAGCGCCTGTCGGGAATGTCCGCCGACTCCTGGATCAAGATCTTGGCGCTGACCGCGACGGCCCAACTCCTCGGCCACACCCTGTTCAACCGGGTGCTGAAGACGACCAGCGCCACGGTGGTCTCGACGCTGCTGCTGGTGGAGGTGCCGATCGCCGCGCTCATCGCCGCGATCTGGCTCGGCCAGGTGCCCTCGTGGACGGCGATCCCGGGAGCGATCCTGATCCTCGCCGGGCTCGCGGTGGTGACCACGACGGCCGGACCGTCCTCAGTGCCCCCGGAGGATCCACTCCTCTAGGTGCGGCGCCTCGATCCTGATGCTGGTGGGGTCGCCGTGCCCGGTGTTGACGACGGTCTCCGCGGGCAGGGTCAGCAGCCGCTCCCGAATCGAGGTGATGATCGTCGGGAAGTCCGAGAAGGACCGGCCGGTCGCCCCCGGCCCGCCCGCGAACAGCGTGTCGCCGGAGAAGACCGTACCGAGGCCCGGTGCGTAGAGGCAGACCGCCCCCGGGCTGTGGCCCGGGGTGTGCAGCACCCGCAGCTCGATGCCGCCGACCGTGATGACCTGCCCGTCGGCGAGCTCGCCGTCGGGCGCGCGGTCGGGGTGCCTCATCTTCCACAGTTCGAGGTCGGCCGGGTGGAGCAGGACCGGAGCCCCGGTGGCTGCGGACACCGCCGGGGCGGCGTCGATGTGGTCGTCGTGACCGTGGGTGCACACGATCGCGACCAGGTTCCGCTCCCCGACTGCCGCCAGGATCGCCTCGGCGTCATGCGCGGCGTCGATCACGATCACCTCGCGGTCGTCGCCGACCAGCCAGACGTTGTTGTCGACGTCCCAGCAGCCGCCGTCGAGCGAGAACGTGCCCGAGGTGATCAGACGGGTGATCACAGGACCACCACCGAACGCAGCACGTCGCCCTGGTGCATCCGGCCAAAGGCCTCCTCGACCTGGTCGAGCGCGATCGTCTCGGTGACGAAGGCGTCGAGGTCGAGCCGACCCTGCAGGTACAGGTCGATCAGCATCGGGAAGTCCCGGGACGGCAGGCAGTCTCCGTACCAAGAGGACTTGAGCGCCCCGCCCCGGCCGAACACCTCCAGCAGCGGCAGCTCCAGCTTCATCTCCGGGGTCGGCACGCCGACCAGGACCACGGTCCCGGCCAGGTCGCGGGCGTAGAAGGCGTCCCGGTAGGTCTCCGGCCGCCCCACCGCCTCGATGACCACGTCCGCGCCGAACCCGCCGGTCAGCTCCTGGACGGCTGCGACGAGGTCGATGCCCCTGCTGTTGATCGTGTGGGTCGCGCCCAGGCCGCGTGCCGCCTCGAGCTTGCGGTCGTCGACGTCGATCGCGATGATCCTGGAGGCACCGGCGAGCCGGGAGCCCAGCACCGCGGCCGAGCCCACCCCGCCGCAGCCGATCACCGCGACGTTGTCGCCCCGGCCGACATTGCCGGTGTTGACGGCCGCGCCGAGCCCGGCCATGACCCCGCAGCCCAGCAGGCCCGCGGTGGCGGGCGAGGCGGCCGGGTCGACCTTGGTGCACTGCCCGGCGGCCACCAGGGTCTTGTCGGCGAACGCCCCGATCCCCAGCGCGGGCGACAGCTCGGTGCCGTCGAGCAGGGTCATCTTCTGTTGGGTGTTGTGGGTGTTGAAGCAGTACCAGGGGCGGCCCCGGCGGCAGGCGCGGCAGTCGCCGCAGACCGCCCGCCAGTTGAGGACGACGAAGTCACCGGGCTCGATCCCGGTCACTCCCGTCCCGACCGACTCGACGATCCCGGCCGCCTCGTGGCCGAGCAGGAACGGGAAGTCGTCGTTGATCCCGCCCTCCCGGTAGTGCAGGTCGGTGTGGCACACGCCGCACGCCTGGACCTTGACGACCGCCTCGCCGGGCCCCGGGTCGGGGATCACGATGGTCTCGATCCCGACCGGCTGCCCCTTGCCCCGGGCGATCACTCCACGTACCTGCTGCGACATCCGCTGCACCTCTCCCTCGCCGACCCTCCGATTGTTCCACCCCCGGTCGGCCGGCGAACTCAGAAGGGGCTCCCCAGTGCGATAATCCCCCGTATGGTGCCGCCGGGAGAGCCTCGTGACCTGCTGATCGGCCGAGGGGCCGAGCTGGCCGTCCTCACCGCGACGCTCGACGTGGCCGGGGCGGGCCAGGCCGGGGTGGTGCTGGTCAGCGGCGACGCCGGCGTGGGCAAGACCCGGCTGATCGCCGAGCTGGGCGCGCATGCCCGGGACCGGGGCTTCACGGTCCTGGTCGGGCAGTGCGCCGAACTCGGCGAGAGCATGCCCTATCTCCCCCTCTCGGACGCCCTGTGGACGGCCTCCCGCGAACCCGCCGTACGCCGGGCCCTCGACACCCGGCCGGCGCTGCTGCGACTGCTGCCCGACGGCGAGTCCGGTGCGGGCTCGGAGAGTGTCGTCCAGCAGCAGCTGTTCGGCGCGGTCCTGGGGCTGCTCGGGGAGCTCGCCGACGACCGCCCGGTGCTGCTGGTCCTGGAGGACCTGCACTGGGCCGACCGGTCGACCCGCGACCTGCTGATCTTCCTCAGCCGGGTGCTGGAGCGGGAGCGGGTCTGCCTGGTGGGGACCTACCGCTCCGACGACCTGCACCGCCGCCACCCGCTGCGGCCGGTCGTGGCGGAGCTGTCCCGGCTGCCCGACGTGGCCACGATCGAGGTAGCGCCGTTCGGGCCCGAGGAGACCGCCGCCTACCTGACCACGCTCGACCCGGGTGGCCGGGCCCTGCCGGAACGGGTCGTCCAACGGGTCCACGAACGATCCGAGGGCAACCCCTTCTACGCGGCCGAGCTGTTCGCCGTGGCCGACGAGGAGCTGCCCGCCGGGCTGGCCGACCTGCTGCTCGCCCGGGTGGAGCGGCTGTCGGAGGAGGCACAACAGGTCGTCCGGGTCGCCGCCGTCGCCGGCCGGCGGATCGACGACGACCTGGTCCGCCGGGTCTCCGGGCTCGACGACGACGCCTGCGAGCGGGCCCTGCGCGAGATCGTCTCGCACCGGCTGCTCGTGCCCGCCGGCACCTTCGGCTATGTCTTCCGGCACGCCCTGCTGGCCGAGGCGGTCTACGCCGACCTGCTTCCCGGGGAGAGCGTCCGGCTGCACGGGGCGTTCGCCGCCCTGCTGGCCGAGCGCGGACCCGCCGCCGAACTCGCCCACCACAGCCTGGCCGCGCACGACCTACCGGTGGCGTTCACCGCCTCGGTCACGGCCGCGGAGAAGGCCGAACGCGTCGGCGCGCCGGCCGAGGCCCTCGAACACTACGACCGGGCCCTGTCGCTGTGGGACCGGGTCCCCGAGGCCACCGCCGGGCACGACCGCTACCGGCTGGCGCTGCGCGCGGTGGCCGCCGCGGGCAACAGCGGCGGCGTCCGGTCGGCCATCCAGCGGCTGCGCCGGATGGGTGAGCCCGACGACCCGCTGAAGGCCTCGGAGATCGGCGAACGGCTCGCGTACTACCTGGCCGACCTCGACCAGGTCGGCGAGTCGATCGCTCAGGGCAGGGCGGCCGTGGCCGTGCTCCCGGCCGACCCGCCGACGCCGCAGCTGGCCCGGGCCCTGGCCAGCCTGATGCGCCCCCTGGTCTTCACCGACCTGCACGAGGAGATCCCCCGGCTGGCCGAGCAGGCACTGCGTGCGGCCCGCGCTACCGGGGCGGTGGACGCCGAAGCCAGCGCACTGGTCACCCTGGGGGTCCACGAGGAGTCCCGGAGCGCCGCCCCCGAGGTGGTGGAGCGGTTCGCCGCCGCGATCGCGCTCGGCCGCGACCTGGGCGACCACCCGATCGTGCTGCGGGCGGCCTTTCACGACGCCCGCGCCAAATTCGACCGGGGCGACCTGACCGGCGCGCTGCGGTCGGCCGACGACAGCGTCCGGTTCGCGCTCGAGACCGGGCTGGGTCGCAGCCCCTACGGCGCGGTGCTGCGCAGCCTCCAGTATCTGATCAACTACACGGTCGGTGACTGGGACCACGCGGCGGAGCTCGGCGAGGGCTTCGGCATCCGGGTCGCGACCTCGGCCGAGGCCACGGTCTCCTCCTACGCGCTGTTCCTGGAGACCGCGCGTGGCAGCCGGACCGTCGCCGAACGGCTCAAGTGGCTGGCCCCGCACTGGACCGGCGTCGAGGGCGGTTTCGTCGCCTACATCGCCCATGGTCTCGCCGCCGAGGACGCCATCTGGCGAGGCGAGGAGGAGTCCGCGCTCGCCCACATCGACCAGGCGCTCGACACGCTCTCTGCCCGGGAGTCGGGCAAGATCAGGATCTCCGCGACCGCGCTCAGGATCCACGCCGACCGGGCGGGCCGTGCCAGGGCCACCGGCGACGGCGCGGCCGAGGCGGCGGCGGTGCGCACGGCCGAGGCTCTCCTCGAGCTCTCCCGGGACACCGCCGCCCGAACCCCCGACGGCCTGCCCCGGGCCTGGTACGGGCTGGAGGGCCTGGCATGGCTCGCCCGGGTCGAGGCCGAGTGGCGCCGGACCAGAGGAGACGACGACCCGGCGATCTGGCGGGCCTCGGTCAAGGCCTTCGACTACGGGTTCGTCTACGAGGTGGCCCGGTCCCGGTGGCGGCTGGCCGAGTCGCTGCTGAGGCACGGCGAACGGGCCGAGGCCGCCGAGGAGTGGCGGCTGGCCGTGGACGTGGCGGAACGGCTCAGGGCCGGCCCACTGCTGCGGGAGCTGCGCGCCCTGGGCGACCGGGCGCGCTTCACCACCGCCCAGCCCGTCACGGGCCTGCCCGCCCTGACCAGCCGGGAGCAGGAGGTGCTGCGCCTGGTGGCCGAGGGCCGGAGTAACCGCGAGATCGCGGAGCTGCTGTTCATCTCGCCCAAGACCGCCTCGGTGCACGTGTCCAACATCCTCGGCAAGCTCGGCGTGGCGAGCAGGACCGAGGCAGCGGCCGTCCTGCACCGGTCAGGCTGAGCCGATCACCTCGGCCGGCGGCAGACCGATCGGGAACTCCACGGGCAGTTCGGCGGCGCAGGCCCGGGAGATCGGCCGGAGCAGTTCGATGAGCTGCTCGGTCCGCTCCGGGCCGAGCGAGGCCCAGGGCCGGGCCGCCGACCGGTTCGTGGTGTACTCCACCGAGCGGATCTCCTCAGCGCCTGCGGTGGTGGCCCGCCCGTTGACACCCAGCAGGCCGCGCTCGGCGAGCCGCTCCCCCGCGCTCTCCCAGGCCCCGTCGGTCCAGCCCCGGTTGGGCTGCAGCACGTCGCGGCTGCTGTCCAGGGCCGATCTGAGGACCTGGACCTCGCAGCCGTCGAGTCCGGCCGAGACCAGCGCGGCGATGTGGCCGTCGCCGCGGTGCTCGCGCA
>JBDSTJ010000399.1:0-15519 GCA_039928335.1 Streptosporangiaceae bacterium
AGCCGCGACATCTCCAGGTCGAGGCCCGCGTCCTCCATGGCCTGCGCCATCAGCGCTGACAGCTCGGCGCGCTGCTCGGGGCTGAGCGAGTTGAGCAGCCGTTCCATCGCCGCGGCCCGGCGGGCCAGTGCGTCGACGAGCTCCTCGAGGGTGCGCGGCCCCTCGGGGAAGAACTCCCCGAAGGAGTCCATGAAGGACTCGAAGTCGGCCTGGGTGTGCTCGCCCCCGGCGTCCTTGTCGAGCATGGCGTTGAGCGCCGCCATCATCTCCTTGACCTTTTCGAGCTGCTCGGGGTCGCCGCCCTGCAGGGCCTGCTTCAGCCCTTCGAACTGGGCGTCCAGCACCTCGCTGCGCAGCAGGTCCTTGAGCCGCTCGAACGTCTGCCGGGCGGCCTCGGAGCGCCACTCATAGGACTTGAGCTCGGTGATGGCCCGCGCGGTGTCGGACGGCAGCAGGTCGAGAGTCGCCTCGCGCAGCCGGGCGTCGTCGCCCGGGTCGGGGAACAGCTCGGCCCGTTCCTGCCCGATCGCGGTGTCCAGCAGCGCCCTGGCCTCCTCGAGCGTCCCGTCGAGCCGGCCGCGCTCGCGCAGCTCCCTGCGCCGCTCGCGGACCTGCCGGAGCAGGTCGTCGAGGCCCTGCCGGGGCTGCTGCCCGCCGAGGCCGCGCCGCAGCAGGTCCCGGAGCGCGTCGGCGGCCGGCATGCCCTCGAGCACGTCCTCGCCGACGGCGTCGAGGGCCTCGCGCACGTCGTAGGGCGGGGCGAGCGGGTCGGGTCCCTCCCGGTACGGCCCGTACCGATACCGGGTCATGTGCGGTAGGTCGAGGTGGGGCCGTCGTTCACGTCCTTGGACAGACGGCGGGTCAGGAACAGGCCCTCGAGCGCGAACTCGAGCGCGGCCGCGGCCTGGCCGGGGGAGTCGCCCGACAGGTCCAGGGTCGTCATGATCTTGCCGAGGCCGCGCACCGGGCCGATCCGGTGCAGCAGGTCGTGGGCCGGCACGAGCTCACCGGTGTCGACGGTCTCGCCCGAGTCGAACTTGTCGAGCAGCCCCGACAGGTCGGCGGTGCCCAGCGTGCGGCGGAAGGTCTCGGCGGTGGCCCGGCGCAGCAGGTGCTCCAGCACCTCCTGCTCGCGGCCCTCCTCGCTGACCTCGAACTCGACCTTGCCCATCAGCGTCGGTACCACCGACGGCAGGTCGCAGACCCGCGCCACCGGCGGGTCGTCCCCGCTCAGCGCCGCCCGCCGGACCGCACCGGCCGCGACGGTCTCGGCCCCGGCGATCGCGAACCGCGCCGACACCCCCGACCGGGAGTCCACGGCCTTGGAGTCGCGGACCAGCCGGGTGAACCGCGCGATCGTCTCCAGCAGGTGCAGGGGGACCTCGCAGCTCAGGTCGGCCTCCTGGATGATCAGGTCGAGCTCGGTGTCGAGCGAGAGCGGGTAGTGCGTCCGGATCTCGGCCCCGAACCGGTCCTTGAGCGGGGTGATGATCCGGCCCCGGTTGGTGTAGTCCTCGGGGTTGGCGCTGGCGATCAGCAACAGGTCCAATGGCAGCCGCAGCGCGTAGCCGCGCACCTGCACGTCCCGCTCCTCCAGCACGTTGAGCAGGGCGACCTGGATCCGCTCGGCCAGGTCGGGCAGCTCGTTGATCGAGAAAATACCCCGGTTGGTCCTGGGCACCAGTCCGAAGTGGACGGTCTCGGGGTCGCCGAGGGTCCGGCCCTCGGCAACCTTGATCGGGTCCACGTCACCGATCAGGTCGCCGACGCTGGTGTCGGGCGTGGCGAGCTTCTCCCCGTACCGGGAGTCGCGGTGCAGCCACGACACGGGCAACCGGTCGCCCTCGGCCGCCGCCAGCCGCTTGCAGCGGACGCAGACCGGCTCATAGGGGTGGTCGTTGATCTCGCACCCGGTGATCACCGGGGTCCACTCGTCGAGCAGGCCCACGATCGTCCGGATCAAACGGGTCTTGCCCTGGCCGCGTTCGCCGAGGAGCACGAGGTCGTGCCCGGCGATAATGGCGCGTTCCAGGTGGGGCAGAACCGTGTCGTCGAATCCGACGATCCCCGGAAAACGGTTCTCCTTGGCTTTGAGGCGGACGAGCAGGTTGGCGCGGAGCTCGGCTTTCACGGTGCGGTGTGCGTGACCTGCTGCGCGCAGATCGGCCACCGTCGTCTCCTGGGGCTGTGTAGACACACTCAAGGACACTACGTCGCTGATGCCTGGACCGCACTGTTTACGCAGCGGAGGTTTCGGAACCCCGTTTTGCCTTGTTGAATCGAACTATGACGACCGAGGAACGCGTCCTGGCGATCGATATCGGCGGCACCAAACTGGCTGTGGGCCTGGTGGACCCCAGCGGCAGGGTCGAGCCGTACGAGAGAACCGAGACTCCCCGGATCGACGGGGAGGGCATCTGGCGCACGCTCGAATCCTTGATCGACAAGCTGCCCGAGGCCGAGGTGATCGGGGTCGGGGTCGGCTGTGGCGGCCCGATGGCCTGGCCCTCGGGCGTGGTCTCGCCGCTCAACATGCCCAGCTGGCGTGAGTTCCCGCTCCGCGATCGTCTCCTGGGGCGCCACCCCGGTCTGCCGGTCCGGGTCCACAACGACGCGATCTGCCTGGCCGTCGCCGAGCACTGGCGCGGTGCCGGCCGGGGCTGCGACGACGTCCTCGGCATGGTCGTGTCCACCGGTGTGGGGGGCGGCCTGATCCTCGGTGGCCGCCTCATCGACGGAGCCAGCGGCAACGCCGGGCATGTGGGCCATGTCGTCGTCGATCCCGGCGGCCTGCGCTGCGGCTGCGGGGGCCGGGGCTGCCTGGAGGCCATCGCCCGCGGCCCCGCTCTCGCCGCCTGGGCCCAGGCCCAGGGCTGGCGCAGCGAACAGACGATCGCCACGGCCAAGGACCTCGCCGCCGACGCGGCCCGGGGCCACCCCATCGCCGCCGCGGCCATGAAGCGGGCCGGCCGGGCGCTGGGCATCGCCATCGCCTCGGCCACCCACCTGCTCGACCTGGAGGTCGTCGCGATCGGCGGCGGCGTGGCCCAGGCGGGCCCGCTGCTGTTCAACCCGCTGGAGGAGACCTTCCGGGCGCACGCCCGCATGCACTTCGCCCGCAAGGTCCGGGTGGTCCCCGCCGCCCTGGGCCAGACCGCGGGTCTCGTCGGCGCCGCAGCCCTGATCTTCGAGGGCGACGCCTACTGGTCCGCCGACTGATCGGTGCTGGACGCGGCACGTCCAGGCAGCCTTCACCTGACCGGTGGCGGAGACCCGCATCCGTGCAGGTCTCCGCGTCGCGGGTGGGACACTGGTCAAATGATCGAACTCGTCAGCGGCGAGGAGATCCGGGCGGCTCAGGAACTGCTCAAGGACGTCCTCGTGCGCACCCCGCTCCTGCACTCCCGGCACCTGTCGGAGCTGGTGGGCGGGCCGGTGTACCTCAAGTGCGAGAACCTCCAGCGCACCGGCTCCTACAAGATCCGCGGCGCGTACACCCGGATCTCCCGGCTCACCGACGCCGAACGGGCCCAGGGCGTTGTGGCGGCGAGCGCCGGCAACCACGCCCAGGGGGTCGCCCTGGCCGCGAGCCTCCTCGGCTGCAAGGCCACGATCTTCATGCCCGCGGGCGCGCCGCTGCCGAAGGTGGCCGCCACCCGGGCCTACGGCGCGGACATCATCTTTCCCGGCGAGACCGTCGACGTCTGCCTGACCGCCGCCCAGGTCTACGCCGAGGAGCACAACGCCGTCTTCATCCACCCGTTCGACCACCGTGACGTCGTCACCGGCCAGGGCACGCTCGGCCTGGAGATCCTCCAGGAGTGCCCCGACGTGCGCACCGTGGTGACGGCCGTCGGCGGCGGCGGTCTCGTCTCTGGCCTCGCCTGTGCCATCAAGCCCCGGGACGTCAAGATCCTCGGCGTGCAGGCCAAGCGCGCCGCAGCCTTCCCGACCTCCCTCGCCATGGGCCAGCCGACGTCGATCAAGGTCGGCCCGACCATGGCCGACGGCATCGCGGTCGGCCGCCCCGGCGACTACACCTTCGGGCTCGTCTCCGAGCTGGTCGACTCGGTCGTGACGGTCACCGAGGAGTCGATCTCCCAGGCCCTGCTGATCTGCCTGGAGCGCGCCAAACAGGTCGTCGAGCCCGCCGGCGCGGCCGGCGTGGCCGCCCTCCTGGAGCACACCTACGCGGTGGAGCCGCCGGTCGTGGCGGTCCTGTCCGGCGGCAACATCGATCCGGTCCTGCTCACCAAGATCCTGCGACGCGGGATGGCGACCGCGGGCCGCTACCTGGTGGTCCGGGTCCGGCTCACCGACCGCCCGGGAGCCCTGGTCCAGCTGCTGTCCCAGGTGGCCGAGCTCGGCGTCAACGTCCTGGACGTCACGCACGAACGGGCGGGTGCCCGGCTGCACGTCGAGGACGCCGAGGTCCTGCTCCACCTCGAGACCCGGGGCCCTGACCACTGCGAGGAGGTCACCGGCAGGCTCCGCCGCAGCGGCTACACCCTGACCTTCTCCTGACCGCGCGTCCGGGGGTCAGAGCTTGGGCTTGCCGGCGGTGTAGACCCACTTCTTGAAGAGGCTGTCGAGCTGCTTGCCGGAGTACTTCTCGGCGAAGGCGTGGAACTGCTTCGTCGTGACGTTCTTGCCCTTGTTGTGCGTCGCCCAGGCGCGGAGCAGGCCGAAGAAGCGGTCGTCGCCGAGCTTCTTGCGGAGCACCTGCAGGGTCATCGCGCCGCGCTGGTAGACAAGGCTGTCGAAGATGTGGTCGCGGCCGGGATTGGCCAGCACGCCCTGCCAGACCTGGGCCTTGGCGCCGGCGCTGTAGGCGAGCTTGAACTGCTTGGCGGCGGTGGCGCCGCCGGCCCGCTCGGCCCACAGCCACTCGGCGTACGTCGCGAAGCCCTCGTTCAGCCAGATGTCCCGCCACTTGGCGGGGGTGACGCTGTCGCCGAACCACTGGTGGGCCAGCTCGTGCACCATCAGTCCGGCCGAGGGGTTGGCGCCGGGCAGGTTCCAGTCGTGCACCGGCAGGCCCTGGGTCTCCAGGGAGTAGCCGACCTTGATGTTGTCCAGGATCCCGCCGGTCGTCGTGAACGGGTAGGTGCCGAACAGCTTCGACTCCCACGTGACGATCTGGGCGGTCCTCTTGCCGTACGAGGCGAGCTGCCCGGGGGACTTCACCAGGGCGCTGTCGATGGCCGTCAGGTTCGCCGGGACGCCGCGCGAGCCCTTCTTGCGCAGGATCTTGTACTTGCCGATCGCGACCAGCGACAGCTCGCTGGCCATCGGCGACCGCATCCGCCAGCGGTAGGTGCTCTTGCCGGCCTTGGCCCTGCGGCCGAGGAAATCCCCGTTGGCCAGGGCCTGGAGGCCGTCGGGCACGGTCAGCGCGAAGTCGTAGGCGGCCTTGTCGCGGGGGGTGTCGTTGACCGGGAACCAGCCGGAGGCCCCGAACGGCTGGTTGAGCGCGACCGCACCGTCGGAGGTGGTGATCCAGCCGGACCGGCCGAGCGCCGGGTCCTCGACGGGCTTCGGCACGCCCTCGTAGGAGACCGCCACGGTGAACCTGGTGCCGCGGACCACTCCCTTCCTCGGGGTGATCACCAGCTCCTGGAACCCGGTGCGCCGGTAGGCCGCGGGCCTGCCGTTGACGGTGAGCGCGGTCACCGTCAGGCCGTGCAGGTCCAGGTTGAACCGGGACAGGTTCTTGGTCGCCCGCGCCGTGATCCGGGTGGTCGCGGCGATCGTCCCGGTGCCCGGGTCGAAGGCCAGCGTGATCCCGTAGTGCCCGACGTCGTACCCGCCGTTGCCCATCTTCGGGAAGTAGGGGTCACCCGCCCCGGCCGCGCCCGGGGTGAACTTCACCGGGGCGGCCGAGGCCACCGCGGGCACCAGGCCGAGTGAGGCCGTCAGCACTGCGGCCGTCAGGATGCGCGGGGGGGTCATCGCCACTCCAGTTCAAAGGGACTCACATCATCGCTTGATCGAAATCTCTATTTCAAGCGCGACACGGGTTTGCTCGGGGTGAACAACCACTCGTCGAAGACCGGGCCCAGGTCCTTGCCGGACAGCTTCTCCGCGAGGGACCTGAGGTCGGCCGTCGTGGCGTTACCGTACCGGTGTGCGGCGGTCCAGGCGCGCAGCAGCCGGAAGAAGACCTGGTCGCCGACGGCCATCCGGATCGCGTGCAGGGCCATCGCGCCCCGATCGTAGACCCCGGGGCCGTTGAACATCCGGGCCTTGCCGGGGTCACCGGTGGTGACCTTCCACCCGGGCCAGTCCGTCGGCGCGGAGCTCAGCTCGTCGAAGGAGGACTGCGCGGTCCGGCCGCCGTGCTGCTCGCTCCAGAGCCACTCGGCGTAGGTCGCGAAGCCCTCGTTGAGCCAGATGTCCTTCCAGTTCCGGACGGACACGCTGTCGCCGAACCACTGGTGGGCCAGCTCGTGCACGATCGTCGAGAGGTTGTTCTGGTTGCTGGACAGGAACGGCCGGTTCTGGGTCTCCAGGGCATAGCCGGTGATCAGGTTGTCGACGACCGCGCCGGTGGACCTGAACGGGTACGGCCCGAAGACCCGCACTCCCCAGTCGGTGGCTTCGCCGACCCGGTGGTACAGCGTGTCGACGCTGTCGGGCAGGGCCGGGTCGACCGCGACGATGTTCGTGATCCCGCCGGGCGTCGTCCCGGTCCTGGTCTTCCACTTTCCGATCGCGATGAACGCCAGGTAGGGCGCGAGCGGCTCGTGGACGACCCAGTCGGTGCCGCGCGGCTCGCCGTTGGCCACGACGCTGAGGCCCTCGGGCACCTTGATCCGGTAGGTGAAGGTGGCCTTGTCGCTCGGGTGGTCGTTGACCGGGAACCAGCTCATCGACCCGGTCGGCTCCGACAGGGTCACCGCACCGTCGCTGCTGGGCAGCCAGCCGGACTCGCCCAGCGACACGTCCTTGACCGGCACGGGCCGCCCGGCATAGGCGACCTTGACGGTGAACCTCACACCCTTGGCCAGCCCCTGCGCCGGGGTGACGATCAGCTCCTGGCCCTCCCGGCGGTAGGCGGCCGCGATCCCGTCGACCTTCAGCGAGCTGATCTTGAGCCCGAGGAAGTCCAGGTCGAACCGGGACAGCCCCTGCAGGGCGGTCGCGGTGATCGTCGTGGTCCCGGTGATCCCGCCGTTCCGATAGGTGAGGTCGATGTCGTAGTGCCCGACGTCATAGCCGCCGTTGCCGATCTGCGGGTAGTAGGAGTCGCCGATCCCCGGAGCGCCGGGAGTGAGGCCGAGCAGCAGTGCGACTGCGAGGGTCTTCACCAGGATCCCTTCTTGGGCTTGCCGGCCTTGTACAGCCAGACGTGGAACAACCTGTCGAGTTGCCGGTGGGAGATCCGTTCGGCGAGCGAGACGAACTGGGCGGTGCTGCCGGATCTGGCGCGGCGTTCGGTCGGCCATGCCTTGAGGATCTTGAAGAAGGCCTTGTCGCCGACCTTCTGCCGCAGGGCCTGCAGGGTCATCGCGCCCCGGATGTAGACCGAGAAGCCGAACAGGGACTTGCGGCCCGGCGCACCCGGCACCGGTGAGAAGATCGGCGACTTGGCCGGCTGCCGGTAGTACCGCTTGAAGATCTTCTTGGCGGAGTCCTTCTTGGTCCGCTCGTGCCAGAGCCACTCGGCGTACGTCGCGAAACCCTCGTTGAGCCAGATGTCCTTCCAGCGGCTCAGGCTCACGCTGTTGCCGAACCACTGGTGGGCCAGCTCGTGCACGATGAAGTCCTGGCCGGGCACGAAACCGGCGTAGATCGGCCGACCCTGGGTCTCCAGGGCGTAGTCGAGCTTCGGATCGTCGATGATGCCGCCCGCGGACCTGAACGGGTACCGCCCGAACAGCTTCTGCTCCCAGAGCAGGGCCTTGACCGTGGTGGCGTGCAGGGACTTCAGCGACGTGGCGTACTTCGGGTCAACCGCGCTGATCACTGGGATCCTGCCGGCGAAGCCCCGCTTGACCTTGAACCGCCCGATCGCGACGGTCGCCAGGTAGGAGGCCATCGGGACCCGCTCGTGCCAGCCGTACGTCGTCCACCCGCCCTGGGTGACCGGCGCGTCGGGCTGGCCGTTGGCGAGGACCTGAAGGGCCTTGGGCACCGACACCCTGAAGTCGTAGGTGGCCTTGTCGGTCGGGTGGTCGTTGACCGGCAGCCAGGAGGGCGCGCCGTCCGGCTGGGCCACCACGACCGCGCCGTCCTTCGACCAGATCCAGCCGTAGGTGCCCAGTTCACCGTCCGCGATCGAGCCGGGCGAACCGGAGTAGGTCACCGTGGTCCGGAAGACCCGGCCCTTGGCGATCACCGCGCCCGGCCGGACCACGAGCTCACTGCCCTTGCGCTGGTACGGGGTGTCGACTCCGTTGACCCGCAGCGCCGTGATCTTCGGTCCGCGGTAGTCGAGGTCGAACGCGGACAGGTTCTGGGTGGCGGTCGCGGTGACCGTCACCGTGGCGTCGACCCGGAAGCCGGCCGGTGTGTACTTCAGGACGACGCCGTAGTTGGACACGTCGTAGCCGCCGTTGCCGGCCTTGGGGAAGTACTTGTCCCCGACCCCGGCGGCCCCGGGTCTGCCGTTGACCGCGGTCAGGCAGCGTGCCGTGGGTTCGCCGGTCGCGGGGTTGCGCCCCTGCGGGGAAGGCGGACAGCCGCCCTGTTGCCGGGCATCCGCTCCGTTACTGACCGCGACGGTCGCCAGGACCGCGGCCGTCGTGGTCATTGCTGCTGCTCTTAGCCTCTGCACCCGCCACACTCTGGGTGAGATCAGCGGAACCGTCGGTACGATTCCCCGGGCCTTGCCCGAGGCCCGCCCAGAGATCTACGTCCGCTTGACCGAGAGCTCACAACCGCGGGCGTTCCGGCGTGGAGAGCCAGGCCTGGAAGAGGTCGGACAGATCCGTCCCGGCGACCCGCGAGGCCAGCTCGATGAACTGGGCGGTCGTGGCGTTGCCGTGCCGGTGCTCCTTGGCCCAGGTCCGCAGGATCGCGAAGAACCGGTCGTCGCCGACCTTCGTGCGCAGCGCGTGCAGGGTCATCGCGCCCCGGTCGTAGACCGCGAACTTGTCGAACAGCTGGTTGCGGCTCGGGTTGCCGGTCAGCCGTTCCCAGTCGGCGGCGTCGGTGTCGGCATACAGCTGGTCGAAGTTCTCCTGCACGGTGCCCTGGCCGGTCCGCTCACCCCACATCCACTCCGCGTAGGTCGCGAAGCCCTCGTTGAGCCAGATGTCCTTCCACTGGGTGACGCTCACGCTGTCGCCGAACCACTCGTGGGCCAACTCGTGCGCGATGATCGTCTCTTCGAGCGGAAAGTTCCCGTAGATCGGCCGGGTCTGGGTCTCCAGCGCGAAGTTCACCGAGGCGTTGTCGACGATCCCGCCGGTGGAGGTGAACGGGTAGGGGCCGAACACCTTCACCCACTCATCGGTGATCTTGGCCGAGCTGGTGTAGATGGTGTCGACCTTGGTGAAGCTGCTGGTCGGGTCGGCGGCCGCGAGAATCGGGATACCGCCCGGGGTGACACCCTTGCGCACGTCGAACCTCCCGACCGTCACGGTGGCCAGATAGGTCGCCATCGGGTCCTTCGACCGCCACCTGGACCGGGTGAACCCCCCGGCGGTGACCTCGCCGTCGCTCTCGCCGTTGGCGATCGTGGTGAGCCCGGCCGGGACGGTCACGTCGAAGTCGAACGTCGCCTTGTCGCTCGGATGGTCGCTGCCGGGGAACCAGGTGTGCGCCCCGCTGGGCTGGCAGGCCACCGCGACCCCGTCCGGGGTGCGGATCCAGCCGTACGGGCCGAGGATCGGGTCGTTGACCGGCTGCGGCGTACCTGCGTAAGCCACCCGCACCGTGAAGGTGCTGCCGCCCGGCACCGACGCCGACGGCTTGACGATCAGCTCACTGCCGCGCCGGGAGAAGTCCGCAGCCACCCCGTCGACCTTGACCGACGACACCCTGAGCCCGGTGAGGTCGAGATCGAACGAGGTGAGGTCCTGGGTGGCCTTCGCCCGGATCTGCGCGACCCCGGCCAGGGCCTTCGTGGCACTGGCCGGCACGATCTGGAGGGTCAGCCCGTAGTGCAGGACGTCGAAGCCGCCGTTGCCGTCGGTCGGGGTGTAGGGATCGCCCGCCGACGCCGCGGTCTCCTGGAGCTGCCCGCTGTCCAAGGCCGGGGCCGGCACGGTCGGAGCGGTTACCGACGGCGGCTCGGTGATGGTCTGCCGGGACGGCCGGGGGTCACCGTCCGCGAGCTGGCATCCCGACCCCAGCGCGGCCAGGACGGACAGGGAAAGGGCGATGCCGGGAGACCGTCGCAGATGCACAATGCCCAGCCTGCCCTTTTAACGGCAGGCTGGGCAAGTTGTGGGGTTTTAGTGCTGGTACGGGTTGGGACCGACGGCATCCACCACGACCGTCTTGGCGATCTTGTCGTGCAGCGTCTGGTTCCTCGGGTTGGAGAAGATCCAGAAGGCGTCCACCAGGCCGCCGATGCAGCAGACGTAGGGCAGCAGCACGTAGAGCAGCGCTCTGATCGCGGATGCCTTGGAGTCGATCGGGCCGCCGGTGTCCTCCCGGACGACCCGGATGCTCATCGCCTTCTTGCCGAGAGTCTGGCCGTTCCACTTGTGGGTCAGCCACCAGAAGTACAGGAAGGCCAGGACCGCGCCGATCAGGCTCGCGGCGATCTGGCCGCCGCTGAAGGCCTTGTCGAAGTGGTACTCCGTCGTGCCGTCGGCACGCTCGACCATCACGTCATTGCTGGCGCCGCCCCCGAACGGCAGGGCGATGCAGCAGCTCAGGATCCCGTAGATGATCCCGTCGATGATGATGCCGACCAGCCGCTTCCACTTGCTGGCGATCATCGGAGCGCCGGAGGCCTGGCCGTACTGCTCCTGGCCGCCGCTGTAGGGCGGGATGCCGCCAGGTCCGTAGCCGCCGCCCTGCTGGCCGTACCCGCCGCCCTGCTGGCCGCCACCGTAGTTGCCGCCGTAGGGAGGCGGCTGGGGCGGCTGCTCCTGGCCCTGGCCGTAGGGATTGGACGGGGCGCCTGACTGCGGCTTCTCGAAGTCGGGCGGCTGCTGGCTTCCATACGGGTTCTGCGGCGGGTTCCCGCCACCCGGGTTCTCCCACGGGTTCTGCGGGTCTTGCGGCGGTTGCGTCATATGCTCAAGATCGCCTAATTCGGCGTGGTTAAACAGCCCCCCGGCAGCTATTGGTCAGTGGCTGACCGAGATTTGTCCGGCGGGCGGGTAGCCGGAGAAGCCCGAATCGCTCGTGGTGCTCCAGTCGAACACCACCAAACCCAGCCAGAGGATCATCACCAGCAGCCCGAGGTAGCCGATGATCAGTCCCGCCAGGGCCAGGCCACGGCCGGTCTGGACCCCGCCGGACCGGTCGATCTCCCGGATGCCCAGATGGCCACAGATGATCGCCGTGAGGCTGCCCGCGCCGCACACCCACAGCAGCGCCGTCACCAGCGACACGATGGCCAGCACGTTGGTCCTCGGCTGCTGAGGGAAGCCGGAGCCGGGTTGCCGGTAGTGCTGACCGCCGTAGGGCGTGGGTCGCGGCTCCGGGTCGTACGGGCCCTGCGGCGAATCGGTCATACAACCAAGATCGGTTGAAATGGTGTTAAGTAAACGCCCGATACGGAGCTGTGGGCGGACTTGGCGAAGCCTTGACCACCTGGTCCGGCCGCGGACGGCCGGACCAGATCAGTGGTCAGGCACCCGCGACGCCCGCGTAGGGGGTGGCGTCAAGGATCTCGACGGTCACGGTCGCCCTGCCGTTGGGGAGGGTGTAGGAGGCCTTCTCGCCGACCTTCTTGCCGTTGATGGCGGCACCGAGGGGGGACTTCGGCGAGTACACGTCGATCGGGGCACCGGTCTCCTCCCGCGAGGCCAGGAGGAAGGTGACCTCCTCGTCGTCGTCGGCGAACGACACCGTGACGGTCATGCCGGGGCCGACCACGCCTTCGGTCCGGGGGGCCTCGCCCACCCGGGCGTTCTCGACGATCTGCTTCAGCTGGAGGATCCGGCCCTCCATCTTGCCCTGGTCCTCCTTGGCCGCGTGGTAGCCGCCGTTCTCCTTGAGGTCGCCTTCTTCGCGCGCGGCCTCGATCTTCTGGGCGATCTCCTTGCGGCCGGGACCCGAGAGGTGGTCCAGCTCGTTCTTGAGCCGGTCGTACGCCTCCTGGGTCAGCCAGGTGACGTTGTCGGTGCGGGTCTCGGTCACGGGTACTCCTATTTCCACGTGAAGTGGCCGTGTTTCGGCGCACGACCCCAGTGGTGTGCTGGGGCGATTACGGAAACCTCAAGCCTATCCGGTAGCTGAAGGTAAAGGTTCCCACTGACGTCGTCCTCGAACATGCCATCAGGTGGTCAGGAACGGCTGCACCCGCGCAGTTCGGCGGTGATGGCCCGGGAAGTGGTGGGCAAAGTGATCCTCTGAACGGATCTCGACTTGCCCGAACGAGCGGTGACGTCGACGGTTCCGACGATCCCCTGGCTCTGGCTGAGGGCCGTCGCGACGCATTTCACGACCTCGCCCTTGGGCTTGTCGATCTGGAACGTGAACGTCATCGAGCTGTCGCTCGCTACCCTGTAGCCGATCGCCACCGTCTCGATGCCGGGGGTCTGGCCCGTGTTGCCCATGACGTACGCCCAGCCACCCGCGAAGATCACAGTGACGAGCCCGATCACGCCGTAGCCCAGCCACTTCTTGACGTCGGCCGGCGCCTGCTCTGCCATCAGGGGAATCCTCGCGGGTTCTGTCAGTGTTGCCTGTAACAATCTGAATTTCCTAGGAACGCTATCGCTAAGGATAGGGAGAACCCCCGGTGGCTGAGACGCTGCGGCTGATGGCCGTGCACGCCCACCCCGACGACGAGTCGAGCAAGGGTGCCGCGACCATGGCCCGTTATGTCGCCGAGGGTGTCGAGGTGCTGGTCGTGACCTGCACCGGCGGCGAGCGTGGCGACATCCTCAACCCCGCGATGGACCGGCCCGAGATCCTCGCGAACCTGCCGGAGGTCCGGCAGGCCGAGATGGACCGGGCCCGCGAGATCCTCGGCGTGCGGCAGAGCTGGCTGGGCTTCGTCGACTCGGGCCTGCCCGAGGGCGACCCGCTGCCGCCGCTGCCCGAGGGCTGCTTCGCCCTGGTCCCGCTGGCTGAGGCGACCGAGCCGCTGGTCCGGGCCGTCCGCGACTTCCGGCCGCACGTGATCCTCACCTACGACGAGAACGGCGGCTACCCCCACCCCGACCACATCAAGACCCACGACATCTCGGTCGCCGCGTTCGAGGCCGCCGGCGACCCCGAGCGCTACCCGGACGCGGGCGAGCCGTGGCAGCCGCTCAAGCTCTACTACCACCTGACGTTCCACAAGGAACGCCTGATGGCGATGCACGAGGTCCTGGTCGGGGCCGGCCGTGAGTCGCCCTATGAGGAGTGGCTCAAGGAATGGGAGGACCGGCCGGTCAGGTGGCCGGTCACCACCCGGGTCCCGTGCGGTGACCACTTCGAGGTCCGCGACGCCGCGCTGATCGCCCACGCCACCCAGATCGACCCCAACGGCTTCTGGTTCGCCTGCCCGCCGGACCTGCAGCGACTGGCATGGCCGACCGAGGACTACCATGTGGCCCGTTCCCTCGTCGACACTGAACTCCCGGAGGACGATCTGTTCGCCGGAGTTCGGGAGAAGGTCTGCTCGCCATGATCAACCTCGCGCAAGAACTCAACGACGAAACGGTCTCTCCGGGCCTGACCGGCTCCCTGGTCGTGCTGCTGCTGATCATCGCACTGGTCTTCCTGCTCCGCTCGATGAGCAAGCAGATCGGCCGGATCCAGGCTCCGAAACAGGCCGACCTGGACCAGGCCGCCTGGGAGGCCGGGCAGGCCGAGCAGGCCGAGCACAAGTCCGACTGACCGGATCCCCGCCGCGGGGCTGGGGCAGACTGGGCGCATGAACCGGTTGAAGGACGCGACCAGCCCCTACCTCCTGCAGCACGCCGACAACCCCGTCGACTGGTACGAGTGGGGTCCAGAGGCCTTCGAGGTGGCCCGGCGCAGGGATGTCCCGATCATGCTCTCCGTCGGGTACGCCGCCTGCCACTGGTGCCATGTCATGGCGCATGAGAGCTTCGAGCACCAGGAGACCGCCGCGTTGATGAACGAGCTGTTCGTCAACATCAAGGTGGACCGGGAGGAGCGGCCGGACGTCGACGCCGTCTACATGGAGGCGACGCAGGCGCTGACCGGGCAGGGCGGCTGGCCCATGACGGTGTTCATGACCCCCGAGGGACATCCGTTCTACTGCGGGACCTACTTCCCGAGAACCCGGTTCGTGACGCTGCTGGCCGCGGTGTCCAAGGCCTGGACGGAGCAGCGGACCGAGCTGGTCGAGCAGGGCCAGCAGATCGTGACCGCCCTGGGCGCACAGGGCCGGGCCCCGGCGGGGGACACCCCGACGGCGGAGACGCTCACGCAGGCGGTCGCCGCGTTGACGCGCGACCACGACCGGACCCGCGGCGGGTTCGGCGGGGCGCCCAAGTTCCCGCCGTCCATGGCGCTGGAGTTCCTGCTGCGGCAGGGCGACCCGGGCGCGATGGCGGCGACGACACTCGAGGCGATGGCCAGGGGCGGCATCTACGACCAGCTCGGCGGCGGATTCGCGCGGTACAGCGTGGACGCCGCATGGGTGGTGCCGCACTTCGAGAAGATGCTGTACGACAACGCGCTGCTCGCCAGGGTCTATGCGCACTGGTGGCGGCTGAGCGGTTCGCCGCTGGCGCGCAGGGTCGCGGAGGAGACCTGCGACTGGATGCTCCGTGACCTCGGGACGGCCGAGGGCGGCCTGGCCTCCGCGCTGGACGCCGACAGTGAGGGCGTCGAGGGCAGGTTCTACGCCTGGACTCCGGCGCAGCTGGATGAGGTGCTGGGGGATGGGGCCGAGGCCGCGCGGCTGTTCAACGTGACCGCCGAGGGGACGTTCGAGCACGGGTCGTCGACGCTTCAGCTGCTCGACGGCCAGGCACCGGCAGAGCTGACGGCCCGGCTCCGGGCGGCCCGGGAGCAGCGGGTGTGGCCGGCCCGGGACGACAAGGTCGTCGCGGCCTGGAACGGGCTCGCGATCGCGGCGCTCGCGGAGTGCGGGGCGCTTTTCGATCGCCCGGATCTGATCGAGGCGGCGGAGCGGATCGCCGAGCTGCTCCGGACCGTGCACACCGTGGACGGACGGCTGCTGCGGACGTCCCGGGACGGGTCGGCGGGCGCAAACACGGGCGTGCTCGAGGACTACGCGGATGTCGCCGAGGGGCTGCTGGCCCTGTACTCGGTCACCGGAGACGCCGCCCAGGTGGAGCGCGCGGGTGACCTTCTGACGACCGTGCTGGACCGGTTCGGTGACGGCACGGGCGGCTTCTTCGACACCGCAGACGACGCGGAGCAGCTGTTCAGGCGGCCGCAGGACCCGACGGACAACGCGAC
>JBDSTJ010000400.1:0-7067 GCA_039928335.1 Streptosporangiaceae bacterium
GCGCCGCGCGGCCGGGCCCGGCCGCGCGGTTCGGGCCGATCGCCCCCGCCAGCGCCCTGGGCGGGGTGCCGCTGCGCCTGGCCTACCGGGGCGACCTCGCCGCCACGGAACTGTTCGACTACCTCCAGGACCGGATCATCACCGGAATCGAGGAGATGACCGGCGACCGCGGCACCCGCACGTACCGGCGGACGCTGCGCCTGCCCTACGGGACGGGCATCGCCGAGGTCGAGGAGCGGACCGGGAACGGCTGGCTGGAGTGCCGGCTGCACCTCACCGAGCTCCGGGACCTCACCACGGCGGCCCAGCGGATCCGCCGCCTGTTCGACCTGGACGCCGACCCGTACGCCGTCGCCGCGCGCCTGGGCTCGGACCCCGCTCTGGGCCCGCTCGTGGCGCGCACCCCGGGTCTGCGCGCACCTGGTGCCGCAGACCCGCACGAGATGGCGGTCCGGGCGGTTCTGGGCCAGCAGGTGACGGTCGCGGCGGGCCGCGGCCTCGGCAGCGCCCTCGTCGCGTCCCGCGGGCAGGCCCTGGACCCGCCCAGCGGTGGTCTCACCCATGTGTTCCCCACCGTCGCCGCACTCGCCGACGGCTCCCTGGAGGCGCTGAGGATGCCGGGGTCACGGCGCGAGACCCTGCGGACCCTCAGCGCGGCCCTGGCCGACGGCACGGTCGTGCTGGACCCCGGAGCGGACCGGGACGACACCGAACAGGCGCTGCTGTCGCTCAAGGGCATCGGGCCGTGGACGGCCGGCTACATCCGGATGCGCGCGCTCGGCGACCCCGACGTCCTGCTGACCGGCGATGTCGCCCTCGGCCACGCACTGCGCCGCACCGGCGCGGACGACCCCGAACCCTGGCGGCCCTGGCGGTCCTACGCCATGCACCACCTGTGGCACTCCCTGGGAGCAAGGGCGCTCACAGGTCCGCGGTGACGTCCGGCACGTGGGAGACCATGTCGGCCGGTGGCCGCACGTACCCGGTGGGCGGGGGCCGCTTCGGGATCTTCAGCGCTCGGGGCTCGACCTCCTGGTAGGAGACCGACGCCAGCAGATGCGAGATCATGTTGAGCCTGGCCCGACGCTTGTCGTCACTGTCCACGTCGTACCAGGGCGCCTCGGGAATGTCGGTGTGCACCAGCATCTGGTCCTTGGCCCGGGAGTAGTCCTCCCACCGGGTCACCGACTCCAGGTCCATCGGCGACAGCTTCCACCGCCGCATCGGGTCCTGCAGCCGGGCGGTGAAACGCCGTTCCTGTTCGGCGTCGCTCACCGAGAACCAGTACTTGCGCAGCAGGATCCCGTCCTCGACCAGCAGCCGTTCGAAGATCGGGCACTGGTGCAGGAACCGCGCGTACTCCTCCTGGGTGCAGAATCCCATGACGTGTTCGACCCCGGCCCGGTTGTACCAGCTGCGGTCGAACAGGACGATCTCCCCGGCGGCCGGCAGGAGCTCGACGTACCGCTGGAAGTACCACTGGGTGGACTGGCGTTCGGTCGGCGCCGGCAGCGCGGCGATCCGGGTGACGCGCGGATTGAGGTACTCCGCGACCCGTTTGATCGTGCCGCCCTTGCCCGCGGCGTCACGGCCCTCGAACACCACGACCAGGCGCAGGCCCTCGGCGCGCACCCACTCCTGGAGTTTGACCAGCTCGCCCTGCAGGCGGAACAGTTCCGTCTCGTAGACCTTCTTCTTGACCACCGGAGGACCCCCTTTCCGTTGATCTTAGGCCTGCCCAGTGGAATCGGGGTGAATCCACGGGGCCCTGACGGCTGCCGCCCGTGTCAGGGCTTGCGGAGCGTCGCCATCGCCCGGTCGGGCTCCCAGTGCGCCCGGATCGAGGTGATCAGTCCGGCCCCGTCGACGGTGTAGATCAGCACGCAGTCCACCGTCATCGTCGAGCCGTCGTCGAGCGTGGTGGTGATCTGTGCGACGTTCGCGCAGCTCGGCCCGTTGGCGAACGAGTCGGTCGTCCGGACGTGGAAGCCCTTCATCAGGCCCACGTAGCCGTCCCAGAACCGGCCGATCGCCTCCTGCCCGCGGTGGCCCGCACCGGAGGGGTCCAGGAACGACGGGCCGACCGGGTCCTCGATCAGCGCGTCGGGGGCGAAGAGCTTGAGCCAGGCCTGCTTGTCACCTCGGCCCACCGTGGACTGTGACAGCTGCGCGGCACGCCGGGCGGGGTGGTCGCCGTCGGGGGCGTCCCAGGTGAGGTGCTCAGACTCGATCATAAGAAACAGTAACCTGTTCTCGTTAGGGGTTGACCTTGGCGATGACGGACTCGGCGAACCGGTTCAGGTTCTCCACCTTCGCGGCCAGCGGCTCGGGGTCGGGGCCCGTGATGTAGGGGATCCGGAATCCCACGATCAGGTCCGTGATCCCCTTGTCCTGCAGCCGCTTCACCCCGTCCGCGGAGTAGGCGTCATAGGAGATGACGTGGATCTCGAAGGGGTCGCCGGCCCTGCCCTCCTCCTCGCGGATCTTCTGCAGCCGCGCCAGCAGCACGTCCAGCTCCTCGCCGGGGCCGCCGCCGTGCATCCATCCGTCGCCGCGCACCACCGCGCGCCGCAGCGCGGCGTCGCTGTGCCCGCCGACCAGCAGGGGGATCGGGACGGTGGGGGCGGGGGACATCTTCACCGCCGGGAAGTCGTAGAACTCGCCGTGGTACTCGAAGTAGCCACCGGCGGTCAGTCCCCGGACGATGTCCATGCACTCATCCATCCGCTTGCCGCGCCGCGCCCACGGGACCCCCATCAGGGCGAAGTCCTCCGGCCACGGGCTCAGTCCGACGCCCAGGGCCAGCCGGTTCCCGGTCAGGCAGGCGATCGAGCTCGCCTGCTTGGCCACCAGCACCGGCGGCCGCACCGGCAGCTTCAGCACGAACGGGGTGAACCGCAGCGTGCTGGTCACCGCCCCCATCGCCGCGATCAGGGTGAACGTCTCGATGAAGTCCTTGTCCTCCAGGAACTCGCGGTTGCCGTCCTCGGTGTAGGGATAGGTCGAGTCCGACTCCTTCGGGTAGACCAGGGAGTCTGCGACCGAGATGCTCGCGTAACCCGCCGCCTCGGCCGCCCGCGCCAGAGGCAGGTAGTACGACGGGTCGGTCATGGCCTCGGCATAGGTGAATCGCATAGCCGCACGATACTAGAACCTGTTCCATTTTTGCAGGTCCGTGCCGTGCCCATCTCGATCCGGGCTAGGCCCGGGACTCGCCCAGCTGCTCCTGCTCGCTCAGCTCCCGGTTCTCGATCCCGGCGACCTTCTCCGTCGCGTTCTCGCTCGCCCGGATCAGCTCGTCCAGCTTCAACGCCGTCGCATGGGCCTCCCGGTTGTTGGTGTGCTGGATGACGAACACCATCAGCAGCGTCACCGCGGCCGACGTCTCCGTCAGCGCCGACATCCACCAGTCCGGGAAATCGATCACCACGCCCACCACCAGCCACGCCACCACGAAGACCACACTCAGCATGGCGGGGATCAACGACCCGACGGCCTGGGTGAAACCCCGCGCCAACCGCGAGAACCTCTCACGTGTCTCCTGATGCATCGCACTCGACTCCACAGGTACCCCCTCGTTCGAACCGTAGGCAGCCAGGTTCCCGCTGCACCCACTTGAAACCCACTACCCAGGGTAGGAGGCCCTGATCATCCACGGTACGAAGGGACCCACATGATCCGCGCAGCCGGTGCAGTCCTCTGGAGGCCCGGCCCGCACGGGCCCGAGGTCGCGCTGATCCACCGGCCCCACAAGAACGACTGGAGCTTCCCCAAGGGAAAACTCGACCCCGGGGAGACTCCGCGCCAGGCCGCCATCCGCGAGGTCCAGGAGGAGACCGGCATGACCCCGGCCCTCGACCGGCCGCTGCGCCCCACCCGCTACTTCAAGGGCCGGCGCCTCAAACGCGTCGACTACTGGACCGCAACCGTCACCGGCCCCGCCGAGTTCGTCCCCAACCGCGAGGCCGACCAGCTCGCCTGGCTCCCGCCCGCCGCCGCCCGCGACCGCCTCACCCACACCAGGGACCGGCGCCTCCTCGCCCGCTTCACCCGCCGGTACGCCTGAGCCCGAGGGCCGGGCCGACCAGTACCGATCAGCGGGAAGACACCCGTCTCCGACCAGCGTGAGGACAACGCCGGGCACCTGGGCACAGTCGGCCACCTACCGGACGCGCGGCGCGATTGCCGACCCCGAATAGCAGTTTTCTGTTAATTGGGCAGGTTGACGTATCTGTTTTGGTGCGGTTACGTTTTCAGGTACTGGTGGATATATGTGAGCTTTGACCGCACTTTTGCCGAGCGTAGGGCGATTTCCTTGTGAATTCCTTTCCGGGCAGACTGCCTTTGTCGGCCGCTCAGTACGAGGTGTGGATCGCCCATCAACTGGACCCGGTCGGCGATCTCCACAACTGCGGTGGGCATATCGAGATCCGCGGAAGACTGGACGAGGCCCATCTCGCCCGTGCGGTCCAACTCGCAGTCGACGAAAGCGAGGCCCTGCGGGTCCGTTTCGTCGTTGACGAGGAAGGCCGGCCCTGGCAGGTACCGGCCGGGATGCGGGCGCAGCTCCAGGTCAGGGATCTCACGGAGGAAGACGACCCGGGCCGGGCGTCGGCCGACTGGATGCGCGCTGACCTGGCCACCGCGGTCGATCTCAGTGCGGGCCCGCTGTTCACCCACACGCTGCTCCGGCTGGCCCCCGACCACCACCTGTTCCATCTCCGCTACCACCACATCGTCCTGGACGGCTATGGGCAGGTCCTCTACTGGCGGCGGCTCGCCGAGATCTACAACGCCCTTGAGCGAGGGGAACCGGCCGGCGAGAAACGGGCCTGCCCGCTGGAGGCCCTGCTCGAGGAGGAGCGCGACTACCTGGATTCCACGGAATTCGGCGAGGACCGTGCCCATTGGCTGGATCAGTCGCGGGATTGGCCCGCTCGGGTCAGTCTGAGCGAGGGCGGCTCGGGCGCCCCCCGGTTTCAGGATCCGGTGGCCCTGACCGGCGTCCGGGGAATGGCCGCCCGGCATCGTCGGCACTGGTCGGTCATCGTGCTCGCGGCCACCGCGGCCTATCTGTCCAGGATCATTCAGCAGAACGAGATCGTGATAGGTCTTCCGGTGCGGTCCCGGACGACCCGGAACTCCCTGCGCACGCCGGGAATGCTCGCCAATGTTCTGCCCCTCAGGCTTGAGGTCCGGCCCGAGCTTGAATTCGCAGAGCTGGTCAAGAACGTCTCGGCACAGGTGAGCGAACTGCTCCGGCACCAGCGATTCCGTGGCGAAGAACTGCACCGGGAGCTCCGGCGGGACGGAACCGCCGAGAAGCCCTCCGGTGTGGTCGTCAACATCGTGTCGTTCGACGGGAAGATCCAGTTCGGTGAGAGCCCCGGAGCGGTCCACCAGCTGTCCTCCGGACCCGTTCACGACCTCGCCTTCGAGTTCTTCGGTGGCGCTGACGGCGCTGACCTGCGGATGTCCCTCGACCCGAACCCCGATCTCCACGAGGCCGGGGCGCTCGCCGCCCACCAGGACAGGTTCACGGCCTTCCTCGACTCCCTCGACCGGGCCGGCGACCACCTGCCGCTCGGACAGGTCGACCTGCTGACCGCCGCGGAGCAGGCCCGGCTCCTGACGGAGGCCACCGCCCAGGCACGCGACTACGACCTGAGCAGGCCGCTGCACGAGCTGATCGAGGAGCAGGCGGAGCGGACCCCCGATGCGGTGGCGGCCGAGGTCGCCGATGCCACACTGACCTACCGCGAGCTGGTCGGCCGGGCACGGGCTCTCGCCGCTCATCTGCGCGCTCGCGGGGTCGGCTCAGGACACGTGGTCGGGGTGCACGACGAGCGCTCCCTCAACCTGATCGTCGAGCTGCTCGCCGTCCTGATGTCGGGAGCCGCCTACCTTCCCCTGGATCCGGAGCTCCCGCAGGCGCGGCTGGCCTTCCAGATCGACGACTCCGGCACCCGTGTCGTCCTGAGCAGGTCGGACCTCGCAGGGCGGCTCGGCGACGCCGGGGCCGAGGTGATCGAGGTGGACGGCGTGCTGCCCGGCCTGCCGCCGGGAGAACGCCTGCCCGGCACGGCCACGCCCGGCGACACCGCGTACGTCATCTACACCTCCGGTTCGACCGGACGCCCCAAGGGCGTCGCCGTGCCGCACCGGGGTGTGGTCAACCGGCTTCTGTGGATGCAGGAGGAGTACCGGCTCGGCGCGGACGACCGGGTGCTGCAGAAGACCCCCTTCACCTTCGACGTGTCGGTGTGGGAATTCTTCTGGCCCCTGCTGACCGGCGCGGTGCTGCACCTGGCACCCCCCGGCGCGCAGCAGGACCCCCGGGCGCTCGCGGAGATCATCCGTAGGCACGGGATCACGACCGCGCACTTCGTGCCGTCGATGATGGACCTTTTCCTGGCCGAGCCGGAGGCCGCCCGGCTGCCCACGCTCCGCCGGGTCGTGTGCAGCGGCGAGGCGCTCCGGTCCGAGACCGTCGGCCGGTTCTTCGACCGGTACGGGGAGGACGGGCCCGGCCTGTTCAACCTCTACGGGCCGACCGAGGCGTCCATCGACGTCACCCACTGGCGTTGTGTGCCGCAGGACGCCACCCGGCCGGTGCCGATCGGGCGGGCGGTCGCCAACACCGGCCTCTACGTTCTGGACGGTGACGGCAGGCCGCTCCCGTTCGGGGTCGCCGGCGAGCTGTACATCGGCGGTGTCCAGGTCGCCTCGGGTTACCTGAACCGGCCGGAGCTGACCGCCGCGGCCTTCGTCGACAACCCCTACGGGCCGGGCAGGCTCTACCGGACGGGTGACCTGGCCGTGCTGGGCGAGGACGGGATCGTCCAGTACCGGGGGCGCCTCGACCACCAGGTGAAGGTCCATGGTTTCCGGATCGAACCCGGAGAGATCGAGTCCGCCCTGCTGAGCCATCCCGGTGTCACCCAGGCCGTGGTCACCGCGCCGCAGGGAAACGGCGGGGAGCGGCAGTTGCTGGCCCACTACGTCCCGGCGGGTGACCCGGCCGGTCTCCGGGCCTGGCTGCGGGACCGGCTCCCGGCCTACATGGT
>JBDSTJ010000401.1:0-4083 GCA_039928335.1 Streptosporangiaceae bacterium
GGTGGGACCGATCAGCGGGCGGTGGGAATGCGGAGCCTGGCGCCCAGGCGCTTGCGGGAGGACAGTGCGTGCCGGAACTCCTCGGCGAGGTTGTACTCGGAGCGGTCGAGGCGGTGCTTGATGAACATGGTGAGGCCCTCGTGCATGAGGGTTCCGACGAACTCGGGCGCGTCGTTCTTCGCCCACTTCATCGACTTGCGCGCACCCGTGAGGGAGATCCCGAAGTAGCGGCAGTCGGGGTCGCCCAGGCCGACCGGCGGCACGAAGTCGGCGGACGTGAGCAGATTCATGATCGTGTTGGCGGCATCGAGGTGCTGGCGGCGGCCTTCGGCCACGTCCTGGACGGTGTCGCTGACCTGCGTGTAGAGCGTGCGCAGCGGCGGGTAGTCCGGCAGCGCGCCGTACGGGGCGATCTTCTCCAGCGGGCCGAGCACCGAGTGGTCCCCGGTGTTGAGCAGCTTGGCGTACGCCCGGTTGATCTCCATGGTCGCGAGGAACTGGCCCAGTGCCCAGACCCGGCACCAGGAGTCCCACAGCTCGAAGGAGGAGAACGAGGTGTAGGCGTTGGCCACCAGGTTGTCGTTGAAGTCGAGCTGTCCCTGTTCGAGTTCCTGCACCGGCTCGAACCGCTCCACCGAGAAGTCGTCCTCGCGGAGCGCGTCGAGCAGCCGCCAGGCCAGCCCGTTGATGATCTCGAAGGTGTTCGACATGCCCCGGGAGAACAGCGGGTCGATGAACCCGGCCGCGTGCGAGGTCAGGCAGTAGCGGTGGCCGACGGTCTGCGTCGGGGAGTACTGCAGCCGGCCGGTGGAGATCCACTCCCGGACCGGGCGGGCGGTCGCGAACTGCTTGCGGATGTTGGGGAAGCGGTCGGCGAACTGCCGGAACTCCTGCTCGGGGGTGAGTCCCTCGGCCGCCGGGTGGATCCTGGGGTCGACCTGCAGGCCCACGCTCACCAGCGGGTTCGTGGCGCGCGGGTGGTTGTTGAACGGGATGACCCAGAGCCAGCCGCCGTCGAACACGTGGTGCAGGGTCCCCTCGCTCCACTTGTGGTAGCTGTTGAAGGTGCCGTCGGGGACGGTCTCCTCGTACGGGGTGACCCCGGTCATGTGCGTGAAGATCGAGCGGGAGTGGTGGCGCAGCCGGCTGGGCGTCTCGCGCAGGTTGTGCCGGGCGGCGACCGGCGACCTGAAGCCGCTGGCGTCCACCACGTAGCGGGCCCGCCACGTCTCGCCGGTGTCGCTGAACACGGTCACGCCGGCGTCGTCGAAGTCGACCTCGGTGATCTTCGCCTGCTGCCTGACCTTGGCCCCGTGGCCCAGTGCGACGTTGAGCAGCCAGGCGTCCAGGTCCTGCCGGAAGAAGTGGTTCTCAGTGTGGGTGACCTTGGGGATCGGGAACTCGTGCGACTCCTCCGGGATCTGCGGGCGCCCCTCCCGGTGGTAGAGGAAGCCGAAGTTCTTCTTGATCCCGCCGTTTCTGGTGATGTTCGCCTGGGCGTTGTGGAACGTGGTGAGCTGCTTGAACTCCTGCACGTCGTAACGCTCGCCGACCAGGCGCATGAGCATCGAGGTGTAGGGGATCGTGGACTCGCCGATCGCGAACCTCGGGTGCTGGCCGGCGTCGAGGATCTGGACCTTCGCCCCGCCCCGGGCCAGCACGGCGGCGAGCGCCGTGCCGGCGATGCCGGATCCGAGGATCACCACGTCGATCTCCGGCCGCTCCAGGCGGCCGCTGCGGGTTCGGGTGTTCGTCATGGGTGCTCCCATCAGTACGGAAAGAGGAATGGTGCTCAGGCGGCCATCTCCTGGCCTTTGTCGGCAGGGACGCCGTAGGTACGGCCGCGCAGTCCCTCCTCTGCGGTGAACTCGACCCGGGCCATGGCCAGGCGCAGGATCGGTGGCGCCATCAGCGAGGTCACAGCGGCGATCAGGACGATGATCGTGAAGAGGTCGGTGTCGAGGACGCCCAGCCGCAGCCCGACCATGGCCACGATCACCTCGACGCCGCCGCGGGCGTTCATGCCGGCCCCGAGAGCGGTCGCCTCCCAGCGGCTCATGCCGTTCATCAGTGCGCCCAGGTAGGCGCCCGTGAACTTGCCGATGATCGCCACCGAGAGCAGGACCACCGCGGTGAACAGCACGACGGGCTTGCCGAGCGCGCCGAGGTCCATCCGCAACCCCACGCTCGCGATGAAGATCGGTGCGAACACCGACATGACCAGGGTCTGCAGGCCGCTGATCCGGGCCGGTCGGGCCAGCCCGGTGGAGCTGATCAGAATGCCGGCGACGAACGCCCCGAAGGCCGCCTCGAGACCCATCGACTGGGTGCCGGCCGAGGCGAGCAGGATGAGGACCACGCAGATCGCGGTCATCGGTCCCGGGTCCTCGATCCGGCTGGCCGGCCTGAGGATCAGACCGGTCACCCGCCGCCCGATGAGGGCCGCCACGACCAGTACCCCGACGAGCCCGCCGACGGCCAGGGTCAGGTCGCCCCCGTGCGCCCCGGACGTCGCCATCGCCGACACGACCGCGAGCAGCAGCCAGCCGATGGCGTCGTCGGCCATCCCCACGGTGAGGATCAGCTGGCCGATGTTGCGGTGCACCAGCTTGAGGTCCATCAGGGTCTTGGCGATGACGGGCAGGGCGCTCACGCACATCGCCACACCGATGAAGAGCGCGAACACGCCGCGTTCGGTGGTGCTGGGCAGCAGGTCCCCGGGCAGCAGAAACCCCGCGCCGACGCCGAGTCCCAGCGGGATCACCAGGCCGGTGATGCTGATCCGGGTCGCGGCCTTGGCCCGTTTGCGGACCAGACCGAGATCCATGTGGATCCCGGTGAGGCCGACCAGCAACAGCAGGCCTACCTGGGCCACGGAGTCCAGCAGATGGAACTGGGCGGGGTTCTTCGGCAGCAGCCAGTCGGCGAAGTCCGGCGCGATGTGCCCGAGGATGGACGGGCCGAGGGTGATGCCGACGAGGAGCTCACCGACGATCGCCGGCATGCCGTACCGCATGGCGAGCCGGCCGAGCAGCAGCGCCCCCAGGAGGAGCAGGCCAAGTTGCAGGAGCAGGGTCATGACGTCATGCGCGGCGATCGGTGCCACGGGGACTGCTGCGGACAACACGGGTCCTCCTGGGGTCGTGGAGAGGGGTCAGGCGGTCGGGAAGGTGGTGTCGACCACGTCCCAGTGGTCGACGAGCTTTCCGTGCGACACGCGGTAGGAGTCGGCCTGCTCGATCCGGATCGCCGCACCGGTGGCGGCGACGTGGCCGGTCCAGGTCCAGAAGATCGTCACCCGGTTGTCCGCGGCGATCACGTGCCTGAGCCGGTAGGTCGCGTCCGGGACGTAGGCGAAGGCGTCACCGACGCACTTCTCGAACCCGGCCAGACCGGACGTGATCTTGGGGTCGTGCTGGACGATGTTCCGGCCGACATAGCGCGCGGACCGGTTGAGCCGGCGGTGCGTGAAGATGTCGTCGATGAAGTTCAGGGCCAGCCGCATGTTGGCCTTCTGCCGCCTGCTCCCGGTCAGGTCGATCGGGGTCGACGGCTGGTCGTTGCGCGGCGGGTCGATCCCGAACTCCTTCAACGGTGCGAAGTCGACGGCCTCCCAGTGCTCGGCCAGCTTGCCGTCCTGGATCCGGTAGAGGTTGGCGGTGCGCAGGACCACGTACTTCCCGGACGGCCCGTGGTGCCCCGCCCAGGTGGACATCGAGGTGACCAGGTTGTTGTGCGCCGAGATGATGTCGAGCTTGGCGGTCATGTCGGGGAACGTGGGGAAGAAGAAGCCGCCGTAGAACTGCCGGAAGCCCTCGAGGCCCTGCGGCACGGTCGGGGTGTGCTGGATGTAGTCGTCGCGGATGTAGTCACCGGCCTTGACGAGGTCGTGCGAGGTGAAGACGTCCTTGTAGAGCAACTTGACGAGTCTTATGCCCTGCGCTTCTTCCTGGCCGCCGTGACCGGATCTCGCCTCCGCGGCCGGGATGTGACCGACGAGCAGGACGCCCGCCAGGACGAGTGCGGCGGTGGCGCGTGAGCGGAACTTCATGGTCTTCTCCTTGGTGGGGTTGGTGTGCCGAT
>JBDSTJ010000402.1:0-4502 GCA_039928335.1 Streptosporangiaceae bacterium
CGCGTGCGCCTTCAGCGTGTCCTTGAAGTGCTGGGCCTGGACGCCTTGCCGTCTGAGGGTCGTCATGACGGGACCGCAGCGTCGGCCGATGCGGAGACCGCCGCCGGGCCGGCCGGCTCGGACACCGCATAGCGGCTCTCGGGGCGGGCCAGGCCGTAGTTCGCCCGCAGGGTCGCACCCTCGTACTCGGTCCGGAACAGCCCGCGCGCCTGCAGGATCGGCACGACGTGGTCGACGAAGTCGTCGAGCCCGTCCGGGTAGTAGGGCGGCATCACGTTGAAGCCGTCGGCGGCCCCGTGCTCGAACCACTCCTGGAGCTGGTCGGCGATCTGCTCGGGAGTTCCCGCGATCACCCGGTGCCCGCGCCCGCCGGCCAGCTTGCCGATCAGCTGCCGAATGGTCAGGTTCTCGCGCCTGGCCAGGCCGGTCACCAGGTCGAACCGGCTCTTGCCGCCCTCGGTGCCGCCGGGCAGCTCCGGCAGCGGGCCGTCCAGGTCGTACCCGGTGATGTCCTCGCCGAGCATGCTCGACAGCTGCGTCACCCCGTAGACCGGGTTGGCCAGGTCCTGGAACTCCGTTTCCAGCTGCCTGGCCTCGGCTTCGGTCGACCCGACGAACGGGGAGACGCCGGGCAGGATGAGCAGCTCGTCCTCGCGGCGGCCGTACCGGGCGAGCCGGCCCTTGAGGTCGGCGTAGAACGCCTTGCCTTCGGCGAGGGTCTGCTGCGCGGTGAACACCGCCTCGGCCCAGCGGGCCGCGAACTCCTTGCCGGCCTCCGACGAACCGGCCTGGACCAGCAGCGGGCGACCCTGCGGCGGTCGCGAGATGTTGAGCGGCCCGCGGACCCGGAAATGCTCGCCCTCGTGGTCCACCCGGTGGATCCTGGTGGTGTCGGAGTACTCCCCGGCCGGTACGTCCCGCAGGATCGCGTCGTCCTGCCAACTGTCCCAGAGCTTCTCGACCACTTCGAGGAACTCCTCGGCGCGGGCGTACCGGTCGGCGTGGTCGGGCCGGGTGATCCCGAAGTTGTACGCCTCGGCCTCGCTCGCGGAGGTCACGATGTTCCAGCCGGCCCGGCCGCCGCTGATGTGGTCGAGCGAGGCGAACTTGCGCGCCACATGGAACGGCTCGTTGTAGGTGGTGGAGACGGTCGCGATCAGGCCCACGTGCTCGGTCACCGCCGCCAGCGCCGCCAGCAGGGTCAGCGGTTCCAGCGTGTTGAGGGCGTTGTGCCGGACGTTGCCCCACAGGGCCACTCCGTCGGCGAGGAACACCGAGTCGAGCCGGCCCCGCTCGGCCGTATGGGCGATCCGCTGGTAGTGCCGCACGTCGGTGACGTCGACGCCGTCGGTGCGGGGGTGCCGCCAGGCCGCCTCGTGGTGGCCGACGCCCATCAGGAAGGCGTTCAGGTGGAGTGTGCGCGAGGTGCTCATGAAGTGGTTCTCCAGGTTGAGAAACGGCGCTCCACGCGGAGCAGGATCCAGTTGAAGGCCAGGCCGATCGCGGAAATGGCCACGATGCCGGCGTACATGTCGGGGATGCGGAAGTTGAACTGAGAGGCGTTGATCAGATAGCCGAGGCCCTCCTTGGCGCCGACCATCTCGGCGGCGACCAGGATGAGGATCGAGTAGGCCCCGGCCAGCCGGATCCCGGTGAAGATGGTCGGCACCGCGGCGGGCAGGATGACCTTCTGGAACAGCCGGAAGGCCGACAGCCCCATCGAGCGGGCCGACTTGATCAGCAGCGGGTCGACGCCCTTCACCCCGGCGACGGTGTTGAGCAGGATCGGCCAGAAGCAGGCGAACACCACGATCGAGATCTTCGAGGTCTCACCGATGCCGAGGATCAGCACGAACACCGGCAGCAGGGCGAGCGCCGCGGTGTTGCGGAACACCTCGAGCACCGGATTGAAGAAGTTCGCGAGCGGGGTGTACCAGCCGAGGACCAGGCCCAGCGGAATGCCGAGGCCGATCGAGATCGCGAAGCCGGCGAACGAGCGGATCAGGCTCGCCTCGGTGTGCGTCCACAGCTCGCCGGTGCCGGCGAGGTCCCTGAGCGCCACCAGCACCTCGCTGAAGGGGGGCAGGAACACCGGGTCGGCCAGGCCGATCCGGGGCACGGTCTCCCACATGCCGAGGAACAGCACGATCGACAGGGAGTTCCGAACGGCCCGCCAGGCACCCAGGCCGATTCTTCGCGCCACCGGGTGGCCGGGCCGTACTGGCGCCGGACCCGGAGTCTCCACGGGTCCTACCGCCGGGGCCTTCCTGCTGTCGATCAGGGTGTCAGCCATGGGAGTTCACCGCCTGTCGCTCGTTCTCCTGCGCGGCCGCGACCTCGTCGCGGAGCTGGGTCCAGATGTGGTGCCGGTACTCGCCGAACTTCGGGTCGGCCCGCAGGTCGCCCTGGCGGGTGTCGAACTCCACGTCGACGATCTCCTTGATCCGGCCGGGTCGGGAGGTCATGATCGCGACGCGCTGGCCGAGGTAGATGGCCTCGTCGATACCGTGGGTGATGAAGATGACGGTCTTGCCGGTCTTCTCCCAGATGCTGAGCAGCTCCTCCTGGAGCGACTCGCGGGTCTGGGCGTCGAGAGCGGCGAACGGCTCGTCCATCAGCAGCACTTCGGGATCGAAGGCGAGCGAGCGGGCGATGGCGACGCGCTGCCGCATCCCGCCGGACAGCTCGTGCGGGTAGCGGTCCCCGAACCCGGTCAGCCCGACCAGGTCGAGGAAGTGCCGGGAGCGTTCCCGCCGCTCCCGTTTCGGGATCTTCTTGGCCTCGAGCCCGAACTCGATGTTGCCCTGGGCGGTCCGCCACGGGAACAGGGCGTACTGCTGGAAGACGATGCCGCGGTCCAGCCCGGGACCGGTGATCGTTTCGCCGTCCAGCAGGATCTGCCCGGTGTTTGGCCTGGTCAGCCCGGCTACCAGGTCGAGCAGGGTGGACTTGCCGCAGCCGGAGGGACCGACGAGGGTCAGGAATTCTCCGGCGGCCACGTCGAGGTCGATCTGGGCGAGCGCGGTGAACTCCGGGGCGCGGCCCAGGTTCCTGTCTCGCAGGTGGAAGGTCTTGGTGACGCCCAGGATGCTGATCTTCGGGATGGCGGTCACGTGGCCACCGCCGCCTGGAACTCGTTGGTGAAGACGTCGGCCGGCTTGATCTGACCCGGTTTGATCTCGCCCTCATTCTCCAGCCAGGTGATCCAGGTCTGGAACTCCCTGTCGGCGATGGCGCCACCGGGGGAGGAGACGCCGAAGCCCTTGAAGAAGCCGATGGTCGCGGTGTCCTCGGCTCGGCCGCGCTTGGTGATGATGTCCCTGAGTTTGGCGACCACCTCCCCGCGCGGGGTCGTCCTGGCCCAGTCGAGGGCCTTGCCGACGCCGGTCACGAAGATCCTGCTGGCGACCGGGTTCTTCCTGAGGAAGTCCTGGCGCAGCACGTAGGAGCCGGCGTTGAAGTCACCGAGCAGCTGGATGTCGCTGAAGAGCAGCTTGACACCACCACGCGCCTGGGCCTTGTCACGCAGGATCCCGCCGAGCGCGCCCACGTCGATCTGCTTCTGCCGCAGCGACTGCTCGGTGTTGACCGGCGGCACCACGACCAGCTCGACCTTCTTGATCTCCTCCGGGCTGAGACCACCGTTCTTGAGGTAGGTCTTGATGACCGCCTCGGCGTGCGCCCCGAGGGTGTTGACGCCGATCTTCTTGCCGATCAGGTCGCGGGCCGACCTGATCGGGCTGCCGTCGAGCGTCCAGTACCCGCTGTAGGTCTCCTTGTCGCTTCCGTAGTAGCTGATCACGGCCTTGATCGGGGCCCTGGCCGCCACCAGCTTCACGATCGCGCCGTTGAACGCGCCGCCGAAGTCGGTCTGCCCGGTGGCCGCGGACTGGATGTCCTGGGGGCCGCTGATGGTGTTGCCGACCCATGTGAGCTTGATCGAGCCGAGATAGCCGAGGCTCTCGGCGAGCTCGGCGGGGGTGACGCTGCCGACCGAGCCCTGGTACTTGAGTTCGGCGACCTCCGCCCCGTCGGCCGCTTTGGCCTTGGCGGGACCGTCGGAGCCGCAGGCGGTGGCGGTGGTGGTCAGGAGGGCGCCGGTGAGGAGGGCGGCCGCGAGCCGGGTGTTCGTGGTCTTCATGGTCTTCCTTGCTTCTGGGCATGCTCGCGCCACGCTGCGCCGGACGGGCGGAGACGTGTGGAGAGGGGGTCCGGGAAAGGGGGACGGGCGGGGAGGTCAGCTCGCGGTCATCGACACTGCGCGCTGCAGACGTGGCCGAAGTCCACGTGGTAGCGCCGGGTCAAACGCAGTCCCTGGCTCATGTCCCTTACTCAAGCAGCCGGCATGCCCAAAGTCAACATTTCCTACTGGATTACCATGAAATACGTCCGTTAGGTTGGTCTCATGGCAGAGACAAAGTCAGAAGCGGTCGAGACCGTACGAGCCTTCCTGGCGGCACTCGAGGACCTCGACGTCGACCTGGCGCTCACCTACGTCGCGC
>JBDSTJ010000403.1:0-4404 GCA_039928335.1 Streptosporangiaceae bacterium
CGAACAGCGCGGTGCCCGAGGTGCCGGAGCGGAGCGCGGCCAGGTGCCTGGCCAGACCGCCGATGGTCGGGTCGTAGGAGCGGGCGTTGTCGTTGAGCACGACGACGAGCGACCGGTCCGGTGACCCGGCGATGTTGTTGAGCGCCTCCCACGGCATGCCGCCGGTGAGGGAGCCGTCGCCGACCACGGCGACCACGGTCCGGTTCTTGATGCCCCGGAACTCATAGGCGCGGGCCAGCCCGTCGGCGTAGGACAGGGCGGACGAGGCGTGCGAACTCTCGACCATGTCGTGCGGCGACTCCGCGCGGGAGGGGTAGCCCGACATGCCGCCGGCCTGGCGGAGCGTCGCGAACCCGGCCTTGCGGCCTGTGATGATCTTGTGGACGTACGACTGGTGGCCGGTGTCCCAGAGGATCCGGTCGCGGGGCGAGTCGAAGACCCGGTGCAGGGCGATCGTGAGTTCCACGACCCCCAGGTTGGGGCCGAGATGCCCGCCGTTGCGGGTCACCGACTCGATCAGGAACTTACGGATCTCCCCAGCGAGGGGGATCAGCTGGTCCTTGCCGAGCCGGCGTAGCGCAGCCGGGCTGTCAATGGTGTCGAGCAGCATCGTGGACGCCTTCCTCTTGGTCTGCGTGCTCATCGCCGCACCGCCCGGAAGAGCACCGTGGACTCAGGGCTGATTCCCAGTTCGGGACCCGTCACCGGCCGTTCGGTCGCGATCAGGACGTTGTAGTGGTTGGGTTGGTGGCAGCCGTCGAAACCGAGCACCGTGCCGACCCGGCTGCCGCCGATCCACAGTTCGTCGCCCCGGTCGATGACCCCGCCCGCGGTGATCTCCGCGAAACCGAGGAAGCCGACCCGGTCGATCCGGGCACCCGAACCGGTCTCCTGGTGGTCGGTCGTGACCAGCTCGTGGACCTCGCCGGTGCGGACGCAGCGGCTCGCGAACGGCTCCAGGGCCATCCCGCGGTCGGTCCTGCGGTGCCGCAGCACCTTGACCACGTTGCCGGTGACGTCGCGCTTCGCCCCGTCCTCACCCGAACCCGAACCCGAATCCGAATCCGAACCGGGCTCGGGCTGGCGTTCCATGGCATAGGCGGCCTCGACCAGTTCGAGCGCGGACACGCCGTCCCTGCCCTGGTCGGCACCGGCTCGCACGGCCTCCTCGAACTCCTCGAGGATCCCCGCGTACTCGTGCCACAGGGAGCTCTTGAACTCCGAGTGGCCGGCCAGCATGTCCGCGCCGTCCACGGTGCCGTCGGCCAGCGTGAGGCTGATGTCCTTGCACTCGCCGTCGGGATAGGACCAGTCGAGTTCGACGGTGGCACCGGCGCCCGCGGTCGAGCGCAGGGTGACCACCGCCTGCCGGTCCACGCCCTGCTCGTCCCGGGTGATCTCGGCGTCCTCGACGGCGAGGTCGCCCAGGAACTGCCGGACGGTGTCGAAGGCGTTGGGGCCGTTGTCGGCGACACAGCCACCGCCGCACCGCTCGGCGTCCAGATACCAGCCGTCCACCCCGATGTGCTCTTCGATCTTCTCCAGGTAGCGCACCCGCAGCGAGGCGATCGGCACGTCCTTCGGCAGCCGGTGCAGCAGGGCCAGCGCGTTGTCGTTGTAGCGCCGGTGGAAGGCGGTGAACAGGGTGAGGCCCCTGCTCCGGGCGTCCTCGCTCAGTGCTCTGCCGTCCGAGGCGCGGATCGCCAGCGGCTTTTCCACGCACACCGAGACACCGGCCCGGAGCGCGTCCCCGGTGACCGTGGCGTGCACGTCGTTGGGCACGTTGACGATGACCGCGTCCAGCTCGCCCCGCTCGAGCATCTCCTGGTGGCTCCGGAAACAGGGCACGCCGCCCCGGTGGGGTTCGAGCGCCTCCTCCCGCAGGTCGCACACCGCGGCAAGCCGGACGGACGGGGACTTCTCAATCGCGGCGAGGTAGAACTTGGAGATCACTCCAAGCCCCACGATGCCGATGCGCAGCTCGTTCATCGGTTGCCTTCCAACGGGGTGGGCGGGGAAAGGTCCAGCTGCCGGGCGATGCCGACCAGTTCGTCGTGCAGGGCCGCCGACACCGGCACACCCGACCTCCGGTGCTCGACCGAGCGTTCGGCCTCCGGCCAGCCGGGGTAGCTGACCTGGTCCTGGCCGGCCCGTGGCGGGCAGCCGAGCAGGGTGCCGAACAGGGCGTCGGCCTGAGCGTCGAAGTCCTCTCCCGAACGCAGTGCACCCGGCGCGATCGCCAGGGCCAGGAAGCCGATGTCGTCGTCCCGGCCGCCGGGACCGCCGTCGCCGTCCAGCGCCGCGGGCACCGGCCCGGTGCCGGCGCCCGGCACCAGCGCCGCCAGAACCTCGACGAGCAGCCCGAGGCCGTACCCCTTGTAGCCGCCGGTCTCGGGTGCGCCGCCGAGCCACATCAGGTGGCCGTCGCCGCGGTCGAAGGCGGCCGGGTCGTTGACCGGCCGGCCCGCATCGTCCTCGAGCCAGCCGTCCGGGATGTCCCGGCCGGCCCGCTCCATCGCCCGGACCTTCCCGGTCGGCACCACCGTGGTGCTCATGTCCAGGACGAACGGGTGGTTGCGGCCCGCAGGGCTGGCGATGCTGAACGGGTTGGTGCCGAGCATCGCGGTCAGGCCGCCGGGCGGCCGGATGATGCGCTGGCCGCCGCAGTTGGAGGCGATGACGCCGATCATCTGCTGGTCGGCCGCGTGCGCGGTGTGGAAACCGAGGCAACCCAGGTGGGTGGAGTTGGACACCGACACCAGGCCGACGCCGTACCGGGCGGCCCGCTCGGCGGCCAGCTGCATCGCCTCGGTCGCCATCCACAGGCCCAGGGCCCGGTCCGCGTCGATCAGCACCGCCGCGCCCCGGTCGGCCTTGACGACCGGTTCGGCCGCCGGGTTGACCCGGCCGTCCTCGAACAGCTTCAGGTACAGGCGGCTGAGGTTGGTCAGGCCGTGGGAGGTGACCCCGGTCAGGTCACCGTGGCACAGGGCCTCGGCCGAGACCCGGGCCCGGTCGGCCGGCAGGCCGCGCTCGACGAAGACCCGGGTGGCGAAGTCGACGAGTTCGTCGTGGGCGATCCGGATCACTGCCGACTGCGTGCGCGTCGTCAGGGTGCTCATGGTTCCTCGTTCCAGATCTCGTTGCGGGTGAAGCAGGACAGGAGCCGCGCGACGTCGCGGGCGAACATGTCCAGCTCGTCCAGGTCGGCGAACTCACCGACCGCGTGGGCGTTGTTGGCCCCGAGCAGTCCCGGCCCGAAGACCGCCGTGGAGGTGTCGGCGACGCCGTGCATCCAGATGGCGTCGCAGGTGAACGCGGCCTCCTCGTCCGGCCAGGCCTCGAAGCCGGCGTCGCGGACCAGCAGGTCCTTGAGCCAGACGTCGTCGCCGGACAGCGCGGGCAGACCGCGCTTGAGCCATTCCAGCCGGACCACGTGCCCGGCCTCGGCGGCGGTCAGGGTGAAGTCGCGGGCATCGCGGAAGACGTCGGTGAAGGACACCAGGCCCTCGGCCACCGCGTCCCGCATGGTCCCCTCGAGCCGCTCGGCCGACTCCATGGAGCCGTAGGAGAGGTTGAGCAGGAGCTGGCCCGAGCCGTACACCTTGTTGTGCATCGGGCCGGTGTGCAGGCCCGCGACGCAGACCTGCCCGTCGGTGGCGTGCGGCGGCATGACCGTGGCCAGGTGCTGGGCGAGGTAGCCCAGCAGCACGGTCGCGTTGTGGCCCTTGCCCGGATCGTCGTCGACGGCGTCCTGCCCGTTCATCTCGATGGAAGCGGTCATCGCCCCCGTCGAGCGGGTGAGGACGCGCAGGCCGGTGGGCTCGCAGAAGACGTTGAGCCGGCCGACGTGGCCCTGTTCGACCAGCAGCCGGGTGCCGAAGCACCCCATCGCCCCGCCCTCCTCGCCGGAGACGGCCTGGACCACCACCGACACCTCGGTGCCGAGACCGGGGGTCGCGGCCTGCGCGGCGCGCAGACCGGCCAGCAGGGCGACGGCCGGGCCCTTGGCGTCGATCGCGCCGCGACCGTGGAAGCGCGCGCCGTCGAACCGGCCGGGCTCCTCACCGGCCACGGTGTCCAGGTGCACGTTGAACATGACCGTGCGGGAGCTCGGCAGCTCGGGGCCGAGCCGCAGCACCAGGCTGGGCTGGCTGGCCAGGAAGTCCGGCAGGATCGCCGCGGTCTCCCGGACCGCCCGGGGCACGTCGTCGCGGTCCAGGCAGGAGGGGTCCGCGGCCTGGTGCTGGACGACCTCGAAACCGAGCCGGGCCGCCGCTTCGGCATAGCTGCGCTGGGCCTCCCAGAGCATGACCGGCCTGCCGCCGTGGTTCTCCAACGGCCCGACCGTGGGCAGGTCGAGCAGTTTGAGCAGCAGGTCGTGGTCGTCCTCGGTCAACCGGG
>JBDSTJ010000404.1:0-10534 GCA_039928335.1 Streptosporangiaceae bacterium
GGGTGCCGATCGGCACCCCCGCGGCGGCCAGCACCCGGGGCCGGGAGACCAGGTCGAGCCCGCTGACCTCGACCTGGCGCACCACCAGCAACCGGGAGCCGAGCAGCACCCAGGCGGCGGTACCGAGCAGGCCCACGATCAGCAGGATGACGAACAGGGCCTTCCAACGGTCGCGACGGGGCTTGGCCGCGACCGCTCCGGCTGCTTCGAGGGTCTGTGTTCCGACGGACATGACCCGATGATGACGCGCGGCCGCCCCGATCGGCGGCTCCCACGCCGTCAGTCCCGGGCTCGGAGGAGCTCCAGGATCGCCGGGCCGAGCGTCGTGACGTCGCCCGCGCCGGCCGTGATGATGACGTCCCCGGGCCTGGCCAGCTCCGCGACCTGCTTGGCCAGCGACCCGAAGTCCGGCTGGTACAGCACCGCGGTCCCGGCCGGGACCGCGTCCGACACCAGCTGCCCGGTCACCCCGGGCTCGGGGTCCTCCCGGGCGCCGTAGACGTCCAGGACGATCGCCAGGTCCGCGCCGCCGAGGGCCGCGCCGAACTCGGCGGCGAAGAACCTGGTGCGGCTGTAGAGGTGCGGCTGGAAGATCGCGATGAGCCGCTCGCGGCCGGACTCGGTCACGTAGTCGCGGGTGGCCGACAGGTCGGCGATCAGCTCGGTCGGGTGGTGGGCGTAACTGTCGAAGACCTGCGCGCCCGCCGCCTCGCCCTTGAGCTCCAGCCTGCGCTTGGCCCCGCCGAACTCCGCCAGGCCCGCCACGACCCGGTCCAGCGGGGCCCCGAGCGCGGTGGCGACCGCGACCACCGCGGCCGCGTTGAGCGCGTTGTGCTGGCCGGGGACCCCAAGGGCCACGGTGCCGACCCCGGTCAGGGTGAACTCCGAGCCCAGGCCGCGCGGCACGAACCCGCTGATCCGCAGGTCGGCGTCCGCGGCCACGCCATAGGTGAGCACCCTGAGCCCGGTGGTGCCGGCGACGAGTTCGCGGACGACCGGGTCGTCGATGCCCGCCACGAGCGTCCCGCCCGGCTCGATCCGGGCCACGAACCTGGTGAAGTTGTCCTTGACCTCGTCGAAGCCGCTGTAGTTGTCCAGATGGTCGGCCTCGATGTTGGTGACCACCGCGACGTGTGGGGTGTAGATCAGGAACGAGCCGTCGCTCTCGTCGGCCTCGGCGGCGAACACGTCGCCGGTGCCCTCGTCCGCGCCGAGCCCGGTCGTGACGAGCTGCCCGCCGATGCAGTACGACGGATCGAGGCCGGCGCTCTGCAGTGCGACGGTGAGCATCGAGGTGGTCGTGGTCTTGCCGTGCGTCCCGGCGACCGCGACCGCCCGGCGGCCGGCCATCAGCGAGGCCAGCGCCGAGGACCGGTGCAGGATCCGCAGGCCGCGTTCGCGCGCCGCCGCCAGCTCGGGGTTGCTCTCCCTGATCGCGGTCGAGACCACGACGGTGTCGGCGTCGCCGAGATGGCCGGCCTGGTGGCCGACGAAGACCTTCGCACCGAGTTCGGCGAGCTGACCGAGCAGGTCGGAGTCCCGGGCGTCGCTGCCGGAGACCACGAGCCCGCGCTTCAGCATGATCCGCGCGATGCCCGACATTCCGGCCCCGCCGATCGCGATGAAGTGGACCCTGCCGAGTTCCCCGGCGGGCACGACGTCTTCCGGCTTGACCAGCGACACGAGCTTCGACCTTCCCTGCTTGCTACGGACGTTCAACTGCCAGGTTTCCGCTGTGGCCCAGCCCCACTCGGGGAGTCCGGGGCCCGACCCCCATGGTCGGACACCCCTGAGTCACACCACCCCTGAGCCGAACATCCCTAAACGGACCTGGAGCTGCGGACGACCTCGAAGACCATGCGGGCGAGGGTCATGTCGGCGTCCCGGCGTCCCATCCGGGCGGCGGCCTCCGACATCTGGGCGACCCGGTCGGCGTCGCGCAGGATCGGCAACAGGTTCGCCGTGATCCACTCGGGGCCGAGCCGGGCGTCCTCGACCATCAGCCCACCGCCGGCGGCCACGACGGGCGCGGCGTTGAGTGCCTGCTCGCCGTTGCCGATGGGCAGCGGGACGTAGGCGGCGGGCAGCCCGACCGCGGTCAGCTCCGCACAGGTCATCGCGCCGGACCGGCACATCGCGAAGTCCGCGGCCGCGTAGGCCAGGTCCATCCGGTCGCAGTAGGGCAGGGTGACGTACTGCGGGTCACCGGGCCGGCCGGGGACGGGCTCCTCGGTGTTGTTCTTGCCGACCAGGTGCAGCACCTGGACGCCGGCCGCGCGGAAGGCCGGGGCGGAGGCGACCGCGGCCCGGTTGAGCGAGCGCGCGCCCTGGGAGCCGCCGAAGACCAGCAGGGTCGGCAGGTCGGTGTCGAGCCCGAAGAAGCTGCGCGCCTTGTCGCCGATGCTGAGCCGGTCGAGGGTGGCGATCTGCTGGCGGATCGGGATGCCGACGAACGTGGCGTGCGGCAGCGGCGAGTCGGCGTGCGAGACCGCGACGTGCTGGGTGAACCGCGCGCCGAGCTTGTTGGCCAGGCCCGGTTTCGGGTTGGCCTCGTGCACGATGATCGGCACGCGCCGCTTGCGGGCGGCCAGGTAGCCCGGCGTGGCGACGTAGCCGCCGAAGCCGACGAGCACGTCGGCCTGGACCCGGTCGAGCACGGCGGCGGCGGCGTTGATCGCCCCGCGCAGCCGGCCGGGGACGGTGAGCAGGCCGGGGGTGAGCGCCCGGGGCAGCGGCACCGGCGGGATGAGCGCCAGTTCGTAGCCCCGCTGCGGGACCAGGGTCGTCTCCAGACCCCGTTCGGTGCCCAGGCAGGTCACCTGGACCGACGGGTCGATGCGGCGCAGCGCGTCCGCCAGGGCGAGCGCGGGCTCGATGTGCCCCGCGGTGCCTCCGCCGGCCAAGACAACCCTCATGACGCGCCAACCTCTCACAGTGTGTTTCGGGGAGTGCGGATCGTGGAACTCACGGGACTTTACGTCAATGCCGGTGAGGTCCCAGGCCCAGCCAGCTTAGGGCGCGGGAGACCGGTCCGGGACCTCGCTCGGCCAGTGCCTGCCTGGCTCCCGGCTCCCGCTTGGCGAAAGACAGCATCATGCCGAGCAGGATCAGCGTCGGGATCAACGCCGACCCGCCGTAGGACACCAGCGGAAGCGGAATACCAGTGATCGGTAGGACGCGGATGACCGCGCCGATGTTCACGATCGCCTGCACGACGATCCAGGCGGTGGCACCCGCCGCGGCCAGCCGCATGAACGGGTCCCGGACCCGGCGGGCGATCCGCAGCCCCGCGTAGGCCAGCAACCCGAACAGGCTCAGGACCAGGATGGTGCCGATCAGGCCGAGCTCCTCGCCGACGTTGGCGAAGATGAAGTCGGTGTCGACGTGGGGCAGGTAGCCGCGCTTGGCCCGGCCCTCCCCCAGCCCGACCCCGAACACCCCGCCGGAGGCGACCGCGGTGATGCCCTGCAGGCCCTGGTAGTTGGTGTTGAGGGGGTCGCCCTGCGGGTCGAGGAAGCCGGTGAGCCGCGCGACCCGATAGGGCTCCACGATGATCAGGATGCCGACCAGGATGCCGATCACGCCGCTCATCCCCAGGAGGAGCCGGCCCGGGGCCCCGACGACCCACAGCAGCGACAGGAAGATCGTGAGCACGACGAGCGTGGTGCCGAGGTCGTTGCCGAGCATGACCAGCATGACCACGATGCCCGCGCCGGGCATCAGCGGGATCAGCAGCTGCCGCCAGTCGGTGAGGGCCTTGAGCTTCTCCTTGCGGGCCAGCAGGTCCGCGCCCCACAGCACCAGGCCGAGCTTGGCCGGCTCCGACGGCTGGAGCTGGATACCGCCACCGAAGCTGATCCACCGGGTGGCGCCGTTGGCGGTCTGCCCCAGGCCCGGCACGAGCACCAGGACCAGGGCGAGGACGGACAGCAGCAGGATCGGGAAGGCCAGCACCCGGAAGGCGCGCGGCGGCAGCATCGCGCACACCGCCATCATCGGCAGGCCGAGCGCGACCCACATCGCCTGCTTCTGGAACAGGGCGTACGGCGAGCCGGTGGCCGTCAGCTGGTTCACCGCCGAGGCCGAAAGAACCATGGTGAGGCCCAGCGCGAGCAGCAGCATCGAGCAGCCGAGGATCAGGTAGTAGGAGGTGAGCGGCCGGTCCAGCAGGCCCACCGTCGCGGCGATCTGGGCCCTGAGGCCGGGCCTGGGCCGCTCGTCCCCCGCATCGGCGACGGTCACTGGAGGGGCAGCCGGCCGACGGCTGCCGCGAACGCGTCGCCCCGCGCGCCGTAGTCGGCGAACATGTCCATCGACGCGCCGGCCGGGGCCAGGAGCACGGTGTCTCCGTGCCGTGCCAGCCGGGCCGCTTCGGTCACCACGAGGTCCATCGCCTTAGTGTCGGTCTCGGCCACCTCCACGACCGGGACATTCGGCGCGTGTCGCCGCAGTGCCTCGGCGAGCTGGGCCCGGTCCCGGCCGAGCAGCACCGCCGCGCGCAGGTTGCCCGCCGAGGTGCGGACCAGCTCATCGACGTCGGCGCCCTTGAGGAGGCCGCCGGCGATCCAGACGATCCGGTCGTAGGAGCCGAGCGATGCCGCGGCGGCGTGCGGGTTGGTCGCCTTGGAGTCGTCGACGTAGTCCACCCCGTCGATCCGGCCCACGTGTGCGATCCGGTGCGGATCCGGCTTGAAGGCCCTCAGGCCCTCCCGTACGGCCTCAGCCTGGACGCCGAAGGCGCGGGCCAGCGCGGCGGCCGCCAGGGCGTTGGAGACGTTGTGCGGCGCGAACGGGACCACATCGGCGAGTTCGGCCAGTTCGGTGGCCTCCCGGACGGGGTCGGTCACCAGGGCGCGGTCCACGAGGAGGTTGTCGACGATGCCGAACTGGCCCGGCACGGGGCTGAGGAGCGTGAAGCCGATCGCGCTCTCCCCGCCCAGCCGCAGCGACTCGGGATCGTCGGCGTTACTCACCCGGACCGTTCCAGATCCGTATATTTTGCCCTTCGCACGTGCGTACTCATCCATCGAGCCGTGCCAGTCGAGATGGTCCGGCGCGACGTTCAGGACGGTGGCCGCGTACGGGGCCAGGCTGCTCGACCAGTGCAGCTGGTAGCTGGACAGCTCGACCGCGAACACGTCGTGGCTCTCCAGCACCGCCTCGACGATGGGGGTGCCGACGTTGCCGACGGCCACCGCGTCATGGCCGGCCGCCCGCAGGATGCACGTCAGCATCCGGACGACCGTGGTCTTGCCGTTGGTCCCGGTCAGGGCGAGCCACGGCGCGGGCTCCCCGGTCCTGGGCGACACCGGCCGCAGCCGCCAGGCCAGCTCGACCTCGCCGATGACCTCGATCCCGGCTGCGGCGGCGGCCGCGGGCAGCGGCGTGCCCGGCCGCCAGCCGGGCGAGATCACGACCAGTTCGGTACCGGGCGGCAGCGTCTGGCTGTCGCCCAGGCGCAGCGTGACGCCGAGTGCCGCCAGTTCCGCCGCGCCCTCGATCTCGGCGCGGCCGTCCACGCCGATCACCCGGGCACCGCGCCCGGCGAGCACCCGGGCCGCCGCGCGGCCGGAGATCCCCAGCCCCGCGACGCACACCGTCTTGTCTTTCCAGCCTGCAGAACCAGCTGTCACTATTTGGGCACCCATTCGATATAGAACAGGCCCAGCCCCGCAGCAACACAGAGTCCGCAGATCAACCAGAACCGCACCACGATCGTGGTCTCGGCCCAGCCCGACAGCTCGAAGTGGTGCTGAAGGGGGGCCATCTTGAACACACGTTTACGGGTCATCTTGAAGAACCCGACCTGGATGATCACCGACATGGTGATCAGGACGATCATGCCGCCGAGGATGGCGAGCAGGAACTGGGTCCGGGTGGTGATGGCCAGCCCGACCAGCGCGCCGCCCAGGGCCAGCGAACCGGTGTCACCCATGAAGATCTTGGCGGGAGGGGCGTTCCACCAGAGGAAGCCGAAGCAGGCCCCGAGCACGGCGGCCGCCACGCAGGCCAGGTCGAGGGGGTCACGCACGTCATAGCAGTGCTGGGAGAGGGTGTCGGCGCAGCCCTGCCGGAACTGCCAGTTGCCGATGATCACATAGGCGGCCAGGACCAGGCCGCAGGTACCGCTGGCCAGCCCGTCCAGGCCGTCGGTCAGGTTCACTCCGTTGGACACGCCCTGGATCAGGATGAGCGCCCACAGGACGAACAGGTAGGGGCCGATCGGCGGGCCGAAGTCACGCAGGAACGACAGGGAGGGCTCAGCGGGGGTGATCTGGGAGTTGTTGGGGAACTGCAGGCAGCCGACGGCGAAGATGACACCGATGATGACGATGCCGGTGGCCTTGGCGCGGCTGCGCAGGCCGAGGCTGCGCTGCTTGAAGACCTTGATGTAGTCGTCGACGAAGCCGACGACGCCCAGGCCGGTCATGAGGAACAGCACCAGCCCGCCGGAGACGGTCGGGATCGTCCAGGTGATCAGGTGCGCGACGGCGTACCCGATCAGGGCGGCGACGACCAGGACGGTGCCGCCCATCGTCGGAGTACCGCGCTTGGCCTGGTGGGTCGAGACCCCGTCCTCGCGGATCATCTGACCGTACCCGAGCCGGGTCACGAGCTTGATCCACACGGGGGTGCCGAGGAGACCGATGAGGAGGGCGATCCCGGAGGCCAGAATGACGTTGTTCACGCTGGGTCCTCCAGAAGGGCCTGGGCGAGTCTTTCCAGCCCGGCCACCCGAGAACCCTTGACCAGCACGACATCCTGCGGCCTGAGCCGCTCGCCCAGCACGGCCGCCGCCGTTGCGACGTCATCCACCTGTACGCACTCTCCTGTCCATGACCCCACCTGCCTGGCGCCCTCGAGCAAGGGCGCCGCCGCAGCGCCGACCGCGATCAGTCCGGTCACACCGCTACGCGCGGCATGTTGTCCGATCTTCTCGTGTTCCGCAACGGAAGCGGTCCCGAGTTCGGCCATCGCGCCGAGGACCGCGTAGGAACGACGGCCCCGGGACAGTCTGCCGACTGCGTCAAGCGCCGCGCGCATCGACTCCGGGTTGGCGTTGTAGGCGTCGTTGACGACGGTGACGCCGTCCTCGCGGTGCGTGACCTCCATCCGCCACCGGCTGACCTGGACGGCCTCCGACAGTGCCTCGGCGATCTCGTGCAGTGGCATCCCGGTCTCCCGGGCCGCGGCCGCGGCGGCGAGCGCGTTGCTCACCGCGTGCGCACCGTGCAGCCGCAACGTGACCGGCAGGGTCCCCTCCGGGGTGACCAGGGAGAACCTGGCCCGGCCCTCCTCGTCGTACCACTCGTCGGTGGCCCGGACCGCGGCGTCGGTCACCCGCCCGAACAGCACGATCTGGGCGGCGGTCCGCGCGGCCATCGCCCGCACCAGCGGGTCGTCGGCGTTGAGGATCGCGGTGCCCTGGCCGGTCAGCGCCTCGACCAGTTCGCCCTTGGCCTCGGCCACCACGGCCTGGCTGCCGAACTCGCCCAGATGGGCGGTGCCGACGTTGAGCACCACACCGATGTCCGGCGGGGCGATCCGGGCCAGATACGCGATGTGACCAATGCCACGGGCGCTCTTCTCCAGCACCAGGTAACGGGTGCCGGCGTCGGCTCTGAGCACGGTCAGCGGGTGGCCGATCTCGTTGTTGAACGAGCCGGCCGGGGCGACCGTGGGACCGCGCCTGGCCAGGACCTGCGCGATGAGGTCCTTGGTCGAGGTCTTGCCGGACGAGCCCGTCACGCCGATCACCGTGAGTTCCGGCAGCCGCCGCAGCACCGCCCTGGCCAGCACGCCGAGCGCCTCGACGCTGTCGCGCACCACGATCGTGGGTAGGCCCTCCAGCGGACGCTCGCCCAGGACGCCCGCCGCGCCGGCCGCGACCGCCACCGGGGCGTGGTCGTGGCCGTCGGAGTTCTCGCCGCGCAGGGCGACGAACAGCGAGCCCCTGGCGGCCGCCCGCGAGTCGACCACGACGGTCCCGGTCACCTGCGCGTCGGGACCGTGCAGGACACCGCCGGTGAGCTCAGCGATCTCGCTGAGGCCGAGCTCGATCATGGGCGTTCCTTCAGGGCCAGACGCAGCACTTCCCGGTCGTCGAACGGGGTGGACCCGCCGGTGGCGTACTGGCCCTGCTCATGCCCCTTGCCCGCGACCACCAGCACGTCGCCCCGGCGGGCCCGCCCGACGGCCAACGCGATCGCCGCCGCCCGGTCCGGCTCGACCACCAGATGAGCCCGTTCGCCCTGCGGCACTCTCAGTCCTCCGTCGATCATCGCGGCGAGGATCACGAGGGGGTCCTCCGACCGCGGGTTGTCATTGGTGAAGACGGCCAGGTCGGCCAGCCGCGCGGCGGCCTCGCCCATCAGCGGCCGTTTGCCGCTGTCGCGGTCGCCACCGCAGCCCAGCACGATGATCAGCCGGCCCTGGGTGACCGGACGCAGCGCGCCGAGCACGGCCTCGACCGCCCCGGGCTTGTGCGAGTAGTCGACGAGCGACACGAACTCCTGGCCCTCGTCGATCCGCTCGAGCCGGCCAGGGACGCCCGGCAGCGAGCCGACGCCCTCGACGGCCTGCTGCAGCGGGACGCCCGCCTCGACCAGCGAGACGATCGCACCCAGGGCGTTGGCGACGTTGAACGGCCCGGCCAGCGCCACCGAGGCGTCGGCCTCGACCCCGCCGGGACCCACCACCCGGAACGTGCTGCCGTCGGCCCCGAGCCGTACGTCCAGGGCCCGCCAGTCGGCGGCCGTGTCGCCCGCGGCGGAGAAGGTCGTGACCGGGACCTCGGCGATGCCGACCAGCCGCCGGCCGTACTCGTCGTCGAGGTTGACCACCCCGAGCCTGCTGTGGGCGGCGGTGAACAGCCGCGCCTTGGCCGCGAAGTAGTCCTGCATGGTCGGGTGGTAGTCCAGATGGTCCTGGGACAGGTTGGTGAACAGCGCCACGGCGTAGCGGACCCCACCGACCCTGCCCTGCTCCAGCGCGTGGCTGGAGACCTCCATCGCGATCGCGTCCACGCCGCGCTCCCGCGCGGCGGCGAAGATCGCATGCAGGTCGGTGGACTCGGGCGTGGTCAGCGAGCTGGCCAGCCGCTCGTCGCCGATCCGGGTCTCGATCGTGCCGATCACCCCGGTGGTCAGGCCCGCGGCCCGCAGGCCCGACTCCAGCAGGTAGGCGGTGGTGGTCTTGCCGCTGGTCCCGGTGACCCCGATGAGCATCAGCGACTCGGCTGGCTCCCCGTACACCAGCGCGGCGGCGTGGCCCAGCATCTCCCGGACGTTCCCGGCGACCAGCACCGGCAGACCGGTCGCCTCGGCGGCTGCGCGGCCCTCGGCGTCGGTCAGGATCGCCGTCGCGCCCGCCGCGGCGGCCCGGGCGGCGAACTCCGCGCCGTGCGCCTGGGCACCCGGCAGCGCCGCGTAGAGGTCGCCCGGCCGGACCTGACGCGAGTCGTGAGTGATCCCCGACACCGTGGCCTCGCCCGGTGCCGGCGGCAGGCCGAGACTCCGGGCGAGGTCCGACGACGACCGCGCGGGATGGGTGGAAGGACGCATCACTTGCTCTCTCGTATGCAGGGACTCGGCGGGGCGAGATCAGCCCTTGGCCGGTGGGTCAGCGAAGATCTTCAACCTTGGCGCGGGCGACCCCGTCTGCGGTACTCCCCGCGAGATCAGCGAGAAGAGCATCAGATCCTTGAACGCCTTGGCCGCGCCCTCGCCACCGTACTGCTGAGTGAGGGGCTTCTGCAGCACGACCTGGACGACCAGCTGCGGATTGTCGGCCGGGGCGAAGCCCGCGTAGGAGGCGGTGTAGCCACCACCGGGGTACTTACCGGTCGCCGGATTGATCCGGTAGGCCGTGCCGGTCTTGCCCGCCACCCGATAGCCGGGGATCTCGGCCGCCGCCGCGGTGCCATCGTCGGAGGTGGCCCCTTCGAGGATCCGGATCAGCTGGTGGGCCGTCTCCTCGCTGACGACGCGGCGCGAGGCGGGTGTGGCCGCGGGCGTGATCCGGCCGTGCTCGCCGAGCGTGCCGTCGATCAGCGTCGGGGTGACCCGGACGCCGCCGTTGGCGATCGTCGCGTAGACGCTGGCCATCTGCAGCGCGCTCACCGAGATCGTCTGGCCGTAGGCGATGGGGAACCGGTCGGTCGAGGCCCACTTGTCGGGCGACTTCAGCAGGCCCTCGGTCTCGCCCGGCAGGTTGATCCCGGTCTTCTGGCCGAACCCGAACGCCCTGAGGTAGGAGTACAGGTCACCGGAGGTCATCCGCTCGCTGGCGATGATCGTGCCGATGTTGCTGGACTTGGCGATGATCCCGCCGAACGTCAGGCCCTTCCAGAGCTTGTGCCGGTGGGAGTCGTGGAACTGCTTGTCATACTTCTGCAGCCGGTCCGGCACATCGAAGGCCGTCTCGGGCGTGACCAGACCCTTCTCGATCAGGGCGGCCGCCGTCACGATCTTCCCGGTGCTGCCCGGCTCGAAGGCCTCCTCGACCGGGCGGTCCCTGGTCTGCTCCGGGGTGG
>JBDSTJ010000405.1:0-4022 GCA_039928335.1 Streptosporangiaceae bacterium
GACGGCCCGCACGTCGAAGGACCCGGCCGGCGGGATGAAGGTCCTGGGGAACTGCGCCCCGGTCTTGATCGCGATGCCGTCGGGGTACTCCGGCACGGTCAGCACGGCCTGGGCCAGCGCACCGCCCTCCATCGTCTCCGCGCCGACGCTGAGCAGACCGTTGGCGGTGTCCTCGGGCACGGTCGTCGTGGTGTCGAAGACGACCCGCGGCATGCTCACGCCGACCGGCAGCCGGGCCGGCACGTCCGACTTGATGGCGACCTTCAACTGCTTCTTGCCGATGACCGGGAAGACACAGCTGTAGGTGAGGTTCAGCGACACCGGCGCGGCCGCCGCAGGCTCCGCCGCGCCCACGCCCAGCAGTCCGTAGGCCGCCAGCCCGAGCGTCACCAGGACCGCACCGGCCCCACGCCCGCGTGATCTCGAGTTGGCGTTCAACCGTGCTCCCCCATCGCGAAAGGCGGGCCCTGCGAGTGAACGCCCGAACCCGAGAAGTACCGCACGGGAAGCTACTCCAGACCATTTCTGCGGGTCAATGTTCTTTGTGCGCATACGCGAGATCTAGCGCATACGCGCACGACCTCACGGACTTCTGTCACTGAGCACAGAAACGGGTCCGGCCGCGCAGTGGCCCGAGACTCACCTTCTGACAGAGGCCTGGGAGTTCTTTGTGCCTGGAGCTGATATTCGCGCTTCGGTCACAATGCGGGTCGCCGGTCTGCGCGCCGCGCGCATTCCCCGGCGGGTAGGCCTGCCGGACAGTGGGCCGGATATCACCGGTCATCGTCGTGGAGGCTGTCTTGCTGGCATACGAACGTGTGGGTTCCGGCGAACCCCTGGTGCTGCTGCACGGGATCGGGCACCGCAGGCAGACCTGGTATCCGGTCCTCGACGAGCTGGCCCGGCACCGCGAGGTGATCCTGGTGGACCTGCCGGGTCACGGCGAGTCCCCGAGGCTGCGCACACACGGCAGACCGGCGGCCGAGGCGATGCGCGACGAGCTCATGGCCTTCTTCGCCGAACAGGGCCTGGACCGCCCGCACATCGCGGGCAACTCCCTCGGCGGGTGGATCGGGCTGGATATCGCCGAGCTTGGCGGGGCCCGCAGCGTGACGGGCCTGTCCCCCGGCGGTTTCTGGTACTCCCCGCTGGACTTCGCCTACTCCTGCGGGCTGTTCGGGCTCGTCATGGGGATCGCGACCGTGCTCAGCCCGGCCGCGAGGTGGCTGACGAGGTCGAAGGCCGGCCGCTGGCTGCTGTTCAGCTGGATCTGCACCCGGCCGGCGAACCTCACTCCCGAGCAGGCCCTGGGCGACTTCCGCGCATTCATGAAGGCCAGGCCGACCGTGTTGCGCTTCATCACCGCGGGTAAGCCGTTCGGCCACGACGTGTCCGTGCGGGTCCCGGTGACGGTCGCGTGGGCCGACTGGGACCTGGTGCTCCCCCGCTACCAGGCCCGGCGGGCCCGCAGGGTGCTCACCCAGGGCGAACACCTGCGCCTGCCGCGCTGCGGACACGTCCCGATGAGCGACGACCCCGCCCTGATCACCCGGATCGTCCTCCACGGCAGCCGCCCCGTGGAGGCCCCGATCGCCCCGGCCGCCTAGACACTCGCCCAGCTCGGAGCCGCGGAGACGCGGGTCACACGTTGTCAGCCGCGCACAATGACCGCACGGATATCATGCACCATGGGCGATTCTTGGCGGCTCGTCGCGCAGTAGTTTCTGCCTCATGACAGAGACCACGCCCGAATCTGATCCGGGGTTCGGCCGGCAGGCCCGCTCGGTGGCGCGGATCGGCGCGATGATGGCCCGCAGCGGGCTACTGCGGCCGGGCCGGCCGGACAAGCTCGCCGCCCAGCTCACGGCGTTGAAGCGGTGGGGCACCGTGCTCGGTGGCTCGTTCACCTCGGCGGCCGCCCGTGACCCCGGGCAGATCGCGATCGTGGATCCGCTCGGGGAGCTGACGTACGCCCAGGTGGACTCCCGCACCAACAACCTGGCGGCGGCCCTGCGCCCGCCCGGCGCGGCCGCCCCCAAGGTGGCGGTGCTGTGCCGCAACCACCGGGGCATGGTCGAGGCGCTCATCGCGTGCAGCAAGGCCGGGGCGGACCTGGTCCTGCTCAACACCGGCATGAGCCTGACCCAGCTGCTGACGGTGCTGGACCAGCAGGAGGCCGGCGTTCTCGTGGTCGATCCCGAGTTCGCCGAGCTGATCGCCGCGGCTCCCGAGGCGGTGGCGGTGCTCAGGACCGACACGGACGTGGAAGAACTGATGAAGTCCACCCGGGGCGACGACCTGGCTCCGCCGGACCGGCCGGGCCGCACGATCGTGCTGAGTTCCGGCACGACCGGGCAGCCGAAGGGCGCGGACCGCAAGCCCAGCCCGGGCCTGTCCCCGGTCGCCTCGATGCTGTCGCGGATTCCGCTGCGGGTGCACGACACGATGTTCATCGAGGCCCCGCTGTTCCACACCTGGGGTTATGCCGCGCTCCAGCTGGCCATCTCGATGCGCGCGACGATCGTGCTGCGGCCCCGGTTCGACGCCCAGGAGACGCTGAGGCTGATCGCGCAGACCAGAACGGACGTGCTGGTCGCGGTCCCGGTGATGCTGCAGCGGATCCTGGAGCTGACCGGCCTGGTGAGCGGCGGCCATGACACGTCGTCGCTGCGGATCGTGGCGGTCAGCGGGTCGGCGTTGCCCGGCGGGCTGGCCACCGCGTTCATGAACACCTTCGGCGACGTGCTCTACAACCTGTACGGCTCGACCGAGAGTTCGTGGGTGACCATCGCGACGCCCCGGGACCTGCGGGCCGAGCCCGACACCGCGGGCACCGCGCCGCCGGGCACCCGGCTGGCGATCCTCGACGACCGGGGTCGGCCGGTGCCCGCGGGCAGCCGGGGACGGATCTTCGCCGCGAACGAGCTGATGTTCGCCGGCTACACCAACGGGGCGGCCAAGGAGATGCACGACGGGCTCATGAGCCTCGGCGACATCGGCCACCTCGACGCGCACGGCCGGCTGTTCGTGCACGGGCGCGACGACGACATGGTCGTGTCCGGCGGCGAGAACGTGTTCCCTGGCGAGGTCGAGGACATCCTGCTGCGGCTGCCGCAGGTACGTGAGGTCGCGGTGGTCGGGGTCGCCGACGCCGCCTTCGGGCAGCGGCTCGCCGCCTATGTCGTCGTGGAGCCGGGTCATGAGCTCACGGCCGCGGAGGTGGACGCCCATGCGCGCGCCAATGTCGCCAGGTTCGCCGTACCCCGGGACGTCGTCTTCCTCGAGGCGCTGCCCCGCAACGCCACCGGCAAGATCGTCCGGAGGGATCTTCCCACGGTCTGAGCGCGGTGACCTGTTCACCGAGCCTGGCCAGGTGCGAGTCATCGTGGGGCCCTACCCTGCCCGCCAGCCCCAGCGGTCCCGACTGGCAGAAACACTTCGGCCATGCAATGCACGATCTCAATCACCACTTGGGACTTCACCTGGTTCTGCATGCCCGGCGCGCCGCCCAGCCGGAACCAGGTTCGGACCCCGACTGATTCGAGGGCGCGCTTCGAGTGAGTAGCTCGCGGCATTTCTCTGTCACCTGACGGGTATCCAGGACGCAAAATATGAGAGATGTTCGTATTCACCTCGTCAACAGGGCCGGAGGCTCCGTATGTGGATGCGATCGACAGGTGCGGCACTCACCGCACTCCTGATGTTGTGGGGCCCCGCAGCCTCAGCAGGCTCCGGTTTCCCACAGACCCCACCTGATGATCCCTCCTATGCGCGAGCCGAACAGCCCGGGAAATGCATCAAGGTCGTCGGCGGCGAACAGCACAATCTCTATTCGGTCATGCCGCGCTGCACGCCGGGCGCCAAGGACCCGGAGAACGCCTCGGGAATGTCGGTCGACAAGGCCTGGCGCGACTTCACCACAGGCTCTCCCGACGTGGTCATCGCCTATGTCGAAGGTGGAATCAACTGGCACAACGGCGACACCGCCGAACTCGCCGACAAGGTCTTCCTGAACACCCGCG
>JBDSTJ010000406.1:0-6602 GCA_039928335.1 Streptosporangiaceae bacterium
GGGGCATGCCCCGGCCACGGAGACCACAGGGTGGGGAGTGTGCGTTGAGCGGATTCGGTCGCGGACAGAGAAGCAGGAACGACGCGCCGCAGCAGCCACCGTCCGACCCCGAGGCGGTCGCCCGCGAGGTCTGCCTGCGGCTGCTGACCGTCTCACCCAGGACCCGGTCGCAGCTCGCCGACGCCCTGGCCAAGAAGCTGGTCCCCGACGACGTCGCCGAGCAGGTGCTGGGCCGGTTCTCCGACGTCGGCCTGATCGACGACGAGGCCTTCGCCCAGGCCTGGGTGCGCTCCCGGCAGCGCAGCAAGGGCCTCGCACCCCGGGCGATCGCCCAGGAGCTGCGCAGGAAGGGCGTGGACGACGAGACGGCCAAGGAGGCCCTCGCCGAGATCCTGCCCGAGGACGAGGAGTCCGCGGCCCGGGAACAGGTCGACCGCAAGCTCCGCTCGACGCAGGGACTCGACCGCGACAAGCGGACCCGCCGCCTCGTCGGCATGCTGGCCCGTAAGGGTTATGCGCCCGGCCTGGCCTACCGCGTGGTCAAGGAGGCCCTCGCGGACGAGGGAGTCCAGCTCCAGGATCTGACCTTCGACGACTGACACCGTTTCCGTGACCGCACGGACACGCCGGAGCAAAAGACGATCTTTGGCGCGGTCTGGGGGGATCGGAGGACGAAGTCGCTGATGAGGGGTTCTGACAGGATCCAACGGCCAGTCCGCGTTGCCCAGATTGCAGGTCGTTTGCTTGCTGATTACCTCTAAGCCGCTTACGGTGGGCTGCAGTGAGGTGTTACTCCGTGCACAGCGGAACTGAATGAAACTTTTGAAAGCGCCGAGAGGCTTGCTGGACATAGAAGGGCACCGGTAGATCCCGTCTGGCTGGGATCCGCCGCTGTTCGCGCGTGCCCTGGGCGCGGTTGACCCCTCGCGAAGCACGGCCTGAGCCGTACGCGGAAAGGGGACTGCGCCATGGAGAGCGTCGTGATGGGGGCGGCGCTGATCGTCACTCTGGTTCTGCTCTGCCTGATGGTGCTCCGCCGGCCACCGGCCGCCCCGCACGACCAGGCGGCGGCCGAGGGACCGAATGAGGAATCCAGGCTGCAGGAACTCGCACAGCAGGAACTCGCACAGCGGGAACTCGCACAGCGGGAACTCGCACAGCAGGCCGAGGAGATCCGGACGCAGGCCAGGGCCGAGGCACAGGAGGTCGTCAGCCTGGCCGAGTCCGCGCGCGCCGACCTGGAGGAGGAGTCGCGAGCCCTCAAGAACGACCTCAGGTCGTTCCGTGAGGACCTGGAACGCCGCGAGACGCGCCTGGCCGAACGCGAGCAGCGTCTGGACGATGAGGCACGCAGGACCGAGGAGCGCGCCACCCGGCTCACCGAGGAGGAGCACGCCCTCAAGGAACGCGCCGACGACCTGGAGAAGACCGAGGAGCAGCGCCGCAGGGTTCTCGAGCAGGCCGCCCAGCTCACGGCCGAGCAGGCCAAGTCCGAACTGGTCGCGGTCATCCGCAACCAGGCCAAGCGCGAGGCCGCCCTCACCGTCCGGGAGATCGAGACCGAGGCCCGCGAGGAGGGCGAGAAGCGCGCGCGCAAGATCGTGACGCTCGCGATCCAGCGGGTGGCCAGCGAGCAGACCACCGAGTCCGTGGTGTCGGTGCTGCATCTGCCGCACGACGAGATGAAGGGCCGGATCATCGGCCGCGAGGGCCGTAACATCCGGGCGTTCGAGGCCGTCACCGGCGTCAACCTCATCATCGACGACACCCCCGAGGCGGTGCTGCTGAGCTGCTTCGACCCGGTGCGCCGCGAGGTCGGCCGGATCACCCTGGAGAAGCTCGTCCTGGACGGCCGCATCCACCCGCACCGGATCGAGGAGATCTACGAGCGGAGCAAGGTCGAGGTCGCCCACCTGTGCGTCCGGGCCGGTGAGGACGCCCTGGTCGACCTCGGCGTGACCGAGATGCACCCCGACCTGATCGCGCTTCTCGGCCAGCTCCGCTACCGCACCTCCTACGGCCAGAACGTGCTCAAGCACCTGGTCGAGGCCGCGCACATCGCCGGCATCATGGCGGCCGAGCTCCGCCTGCCCGTGGACGTCGTCAAGCGCTGCACCCTCCTGCACGACGTCGGCAAGGCCCTCACCCACGAGGTCGAGGGCAGCCACGCACTGATCGGCGCGGAGATCGCCCGCCGCTACGGCGAGCACGAGGACGTCGTGCACGCCATCGAGGCCCACCACAACGAGGTCGAGGTCCGCACGGTCGAGGCTGTCCTCACCCAGGCCGCCGACGCCATCAGCGGGGGCCGCCCCGGAGCGCGCCGCGAGTCCCTCGAGGCCTACGTCAAACGCCTCGAACGCCTCGAGGAGATCGCCAAGGCCAACCACGAGGGCGTCGAGAAGGTCTTCGCGATGCAGGCCGGCCGCGAGATCCGGGTCATGGTCAAGCCCGAGGCCGTCGACGACATCCAGGCGCAGGTCATCGCCCGCGACATCGCCAAGCAGGTTGAGGACGAACTCACCTACCCGGGCCAGATCCGCGTCACCGTGGTGCGGGAGTCCCGCTCCACCGAGTTCGCCCGCTGACCCTCGCCGCCTCACCCCGCCCCGACATGGCCGGGCAGCTCGCGAGAGGTTCGGGTGATGCCCAGGGCAGCTCCGCCGGGGGTGGGGAGATCCCCCTCGTGCTGCCGGCCGGCGCGGCAGCCGACAGCACGAGGGGGGACCTGGGGTCAGGCGTTGACGGGGTCGCCTGCGGTGAGGGTGAGGGAGGGGATGGCGTACGGGGTGAAGCCGAGGGCCTGGCCGTACAGGGAGAGCTCGGCTTCCAGGCAGGTGACGGTGGTTTCGGCGCGGCGGAAGCCGTGGGACTCGCCCTCGAAGGTCAGGTGCGCGTGGGGGACCTTGGCGGCGGCCAGGGCGCGGGCGAACCGGTCCGCCTGGGCCGGGGGCACCACCGGGTCGTCCAGGCCCTGCAAAAGCAGCACAGGGCCGGAGGCCTCGGCTGCGCGGCTGAGCGGTGAGCGCTCCTCGTAGGTCTTCTCGTAACCGGGGATCGGGCCGACCAGGCCGAAGAGGTACTTGGACTCGAAGTCGTGGGTGTCGGCGATGAGGTCGATCGCGTCCGTGACGCCGGAGTAGGACGTCGCGGCCTTGAACAGGGTGCTGCCGGTGAGCGCGCCGAGCGCGGTCCAGCCGCCGGCGCTGCCGCCCCGAATCGCGAGCCGGTCGGGGTGTGCGCGGCCGGACCTGACCAGGGCGCCGGCGGCGGCCACGGCGTCCTCGACGTCGACGAGGCCCCACTGGCGGCGCAGCCGTTCGCGGTAGGCGCGGCCGTAGCCGGTGGACCCGCCGTAGTCGACGTCGATCACGCCGATGCCGCGGCTGGTGAAGTAGGCCCGCTCCAGGCTCAGGCCGGAGGAGGTGCGGCCGGTCGGGCCGCCGTGGACGAAGACGACATAGGGCGGAAGCTCGCCGGCGGGTGCTTCGGCGGACGGGCTCATGGGCTCATAGACATGCGCGTGCACCGGCCGGCCGAACTGGCCTTCGAGTTCCTCCAGCCGGGGCATGGGCAGGTAGGCCACGTCCGGCAGGTGGTCCAGCTCCCGGCGGAGCACGGTCGCGCGACCGTGCTCCACCCGGACGATCGAAAAGGGCACCGTCGGTGACGCGGCGATGCCGACGAGGGAGGTCCCGTCGGCCGAAAGGCTCAGCTGCCAGTCGGTGAACGGCAGGCCGAGTTCCTCCAGCTCCAGGGTCTCCGGGTCGTACAGCGACAGCCGCTGGTTGCCCTGGCCGTGCAGCACCGCGAGGCGGCCGTCGGACAGCAGCGCGTAGGGCATGCCGCCCAGCTGCCAGAGCGGGCCGGCGAACTCCTCTTCGGCGGGGTAGAGCGCCTGCGGCGACTCCCCGTACAGCCCGACCTGGTAGACGTTCCACCAGCCGGGCCAGTCGGAGATCACATAAAGGGTCTTGTCGTCACGCCAGAGGGGAGCCAGCACCGACTCCGACATCCCGCCCTTGACCGTGCGGGGCGAGATCACCTTGCCGTCCTCGACCACGCCGACGCGCAGTTCGGTGCCGTCCCAGGGCATCCGCGGATGGTTCCACTGGACCCAGGCCAGATGCCCGCCGCCGGGCGAGGGGGTGGGGGAGGCGTAGAAGGTCGAACCGGTGACGAGCTCGCGGATCGCGGTCGGATCATCGGCCGCGGCACCGTCAAGGGGAATCGCCACAATGGCGCGGCGCACACCGGCGGCCGGGGGAGCGGCGTCCTCCTCGGCGGAGGGCGGCGCGGCCACATGGCCCTCGCAGACGCACCAGACCTCGGAACCGTCGGGCGACAGCACGAAGTCGGCATAGCGCAATCCGGCCGGAATGGCCGGTTCCGGGGTCAGCGGCCGGGGTTTGGCGTCGCCCGGCGCCAGCAGGTGCAGCCGCTGGTCCGCATAGTTGGCGAACAGCAAGCCGTGCGAAGTCGGCAGGTAGGACTTGCCGCCGTACTCCTGGACCCGGGTCCGTGCGTCCCAGGGGGCCGGCAACAGCTCACGGGTGTTGAGGACGACCGTCGTCCGCCCGTTCTCCTCCGGCCTCGTCTCCTGCCACCAGACGTCGTCGCCCTTGACTGTCGGAAAACTCAGCCGGATGCGGGCGCGGGCGACGTCAGCAGCGGAGATCGGGGAGGGCCAGGAACCGTAGGGGGAGGTCACGCGAGCGGTCATACCCGAATCGTCCCGCATGGATGGGGGGATTGGGGCCATGAACGGACACTTGACCTCGGAAAGATACCGGGATCACTCTCACTAGTCGGAAATGGACATTCCCGCCGAGCCCGGCAGGGCGCTCGCGGTGCTGAGGGTGCGGGCGGAGGTCTTGTGACTGCGGCGGCTGCGCTGCTCCAGCCAGGTCGCGAGCGAACCCAGCGCCAGATTGATCGCGATGTAGATCAGGGCGATGACCACGGCCGCGGGCAGCAGGTTGCCGTAGTTGGCCTTGATCTGGTTGAAGCCCGCGTTGAGCAGGTCCTCGTAGGCGATGATCCAGCCGAGCGCGGTGTCCTTGAGCAGCACGACGAGCTGGCTGACGATCGCCGGCATCATCGCGGTCGTGGCCTGCGGCACCAGGATCAGCCGCATCACCCCGCCCTTGCGCAGGCCGAGGGCGTAGGCGGCCTCGGACTGCCCGGACGGGATGGAGTTGATGCCCGCCCGGAAGATCTCGGCGAGCACCGAGCCGTTGTAGAGCATCAGGCCGACCACGACCGCGGTGAACGCGGAGATCTGCGGGGCCTCGCGGTTGAGTCCCGCGGCGATGGCTGACGGCCCGCTGAACAGGAAGAAGATCAGGATCAGCAGCGGGATCGCCCGGAAGAACTCCACCACCGCGGCGGAGGGGATCCGGATCCAGCGGTGGTCCGACAGCCGGCCCAGGCCGAAGACCACGCCGAAGACCAGGGCGAGGACCGCCGCGACGGCGGCCGCCCGCAACGTGCCCAGGAGCCCGGGGATGATGAACTCGGTCCAGGTGTCTCCCCGGATGAACGGCTTCCACAGCTTGCCGTCGAACTGGTGCTCCCGGTCCAGCCGCCGCGCGATCACATAGCCGATGAGCAGCAGGACGACGACGGAGAGCAGCGTGAGGATGTTGTTGCGGACCCGGGCGCGCGGCCCGGGAGCGTCGAAGAGGATGTCCTGCGCGCTCATCGGGCCACCGCCAGCCGCCTGGCGAGCCAGCTGAAGTAGAAGCCCGTCGGCAGAGTGATCACCATGTAGCCGATCGCGAAGCCCAGGAAGATCGGCAACGTGGCTCCGTACTCCTCGAACATGTCCTTCATCTGCGAGGCCGCCTCAAGGTAGCTGGCCACCAGGACCACGGTGGTGTTCTTGATCATCGCGATCAGGATGCTGCCCAGCGGTGCGATGACCGCCCGGAAGGCCTGCGGCAGGATCACCAGCCGCAGCGACTGGCTGAAGGTCAGGCCGATGGCCCTGGCCGCCTCGGCCTGTCCCAGCGGGACCGTGTTGATGCCGGCGCGCAGCGCCTCGCACACGAACGCCGCGGTGTAGGCGGACAGACCGAAGATGGCCAGCCAGAAGAAGTTGACCGAGGAGCTCTCCGACACCTTGAACTTGAGGGTGTCGCTGAGCCCCAGCGAGCAGAACAGCAGGATCAGGGTGAGCGGGGTGTTCCGGAAGGTGTTCACGTACAGGGTTCCGGCCCAGCGCAGTACCGGTGTCGGCGCGACCCGCATCGCGACCAGCACGGTGCCGCCGATCAGCGCGAGGACCCCGGTGACCACCGACAGGCGGATCGTCGCGAAGAACGAGTCGAGGACCGCACCGGACTCCTTGAACAGCGGGCTGAAATCGAAGAGGACGTCCCAGTTCATCGTGCTCCCAACCGGTGCCGGTGAGCCTGGGCGGGCTCACCGGCCAGATGACGTCAGGCGCAGGGCTCGGCGGCGGGCTGGGCGGCCTCGAAGGCCAGGCCGGCCTTGGCGAACCACTTGTCCCACAGGGTCTTGGCGGTGCCGTCGGCGTACAGGTCCTTGATGGCCTTGTTGATGGCCTCGCAGCCCTTGGTGTCGCCCTTCTTGAGGCC
>JBDSTJ010000407.1:0-8031 GCA_039928335.1 Streptosporangiaceae bacterium
CGGGGGCTGTACATAGTAAGGTTACTGAAAGACAAGGTCGTGGACCGCATCCTCGGCCGCGAATTCGAGCAGGCGAGCGCCCTCCACCGAGAGCTGGTCCCGCTCATCGGAGCCCAGCGGAGCGAAAGGCTCGATGACCAGGGTCGCCACTCCCCGCTTCGTCGCCAGCCGCCACAGGCCCCGCACTTCCCCGTCCACCAGGATCGTCGAGCGGATGATGCCGTTCACCGTGAACACTTTCTTGCGGTACTCCGCCGACATCACCCGGGTCCGGTCCGCATACGACAACAGGAGATTGTCGAACTCCGGCAGGAACCGCACCGGAGCCTCCACGTCCTCCCCCGGCCTCGGCGCGTCCGGCAGGTCATACAGTTCCGCCCCGTCCTCCCCCCGAAAGACCCGCACGTCCAAGCGCTGCACGACCTCCTTCAGCCTCGTCAGGCCGCACCAGGTCTGGATGTCCTTCACCGTCGCCGGACCGTATGCGGCCAGGTACCGGACGACCACACCGTCCGGATCGGGCTCCGCCAGCGGCCGTCCCAGCCACTGCTCGGCGGTCGTGTGCGAGGCCTGACCGCTCTGCCCCCACAGACCCCGGGGCGGGACCTGCACCAGCGGCAGCATCGCCCGGCCTGCCTGGGCCAGCGCTTCGGCGTCCACGTCGGGCCACAGCTCGCCCAGCAGACCGCCGAGCTCCGCGAACGTGCGCGGCTGCTCCTCCACCAGCGTCCGCGCCGCCGCCGCGAGCTCCGCATGGTCGACTCCCGGCAGCCGCTTGGCGTAGGAGGAGGCGAACCACCGGTCCAGAACCGGCTGCACCAGCGGCCGCAGACCCAGGCAGTCCTCATCGGTGACCAGATGGATGGTCCCCCGCATCACCCCGATCCGGACCACCGCACGCGAAACCATCAGCTCCGTCAGGTCCGCGTGCCCGAAATCCCGCAACCGGGTCCACAGCCCGACGTACGGCGGGTTCGGAGCCTGCGCCTGCATCCCGACCAGATGCGAGACCGCCTGGTACGCCGTCATCGGAGAGCGGACCAGGAGCAGCTGCCGGGACAGTGTGGCGCGGTTGAGCGCCCGCCGGGTGAGAACCATGGACACGATCCTAAGATGGCAGGCCTGCCGCCAGCTCAGTACGCAGCAGATCCAGGCCCATCGGCCCCAGCCCCAGCGACTCCGAATGGAACGCCTTCAGGTCGAACACCGACCCGAGTCGCGCCTGGGCCGCCGCCCGTGCCTCCAGCCACACCCGCTCCCCCACCTTGTAAGCGAGCGCCTGCCCCGGCATCCCCAGATAACGGTCGATCTCGAACTCGATCACGCTGTCGTCCTCCGGGCCCGAGTGCAGCCGCAGGAACTCCACCCCCAGATCGCGGGTCCACCGCTCACCCTCGTGGAACCCCGTCCCCCGCGGGATCTCCAGTTCCAGGTGCAGGCCGATGTCCAGCACCACCCTGGCCGCCCTGATCTGCTGGCCGCCCGCGAGCATCCCCAGCCGATGCGCCGGATCGGCGTAGTAGCCCAGCTCGTCCATCAGCCGCTCGGCGTACAGCCCCCAACCCTCGGCATGACCCGGATGCACCTCCGAGCAGATCCGCTGGAACCGGGTCAGCTCCTGGTTCATCACGGTCATGCCCAGCTGCAGATGATGCCCCGGCACCCCCTCATGGAACATGATCGCCGGAACCGCCCAGGTGATCATCTCCTCGCCGTGGAAGGTGTACCAGACCTGCCCTGGCCGCCTGAGGTCCTCGGTCGGCGCCAGGTAGTAGATGCCGCCGTCGGTCGGCGGGATCCGGCAGTCGATCGCCAGCAGCGCCTCGGGGAGGTCGAAGTGCGTCCCCGACAGGTCCGCGATCGCCCGGTCGGCCAGCTCCTGGATCCACTCCCGGAACGCCTCCTTGCCTCGGATCCGGTACTTGGGGTCGGCGTCCAGTGCCGCCGTGACGGCCGCCACGGAAGCACCCGGCAGGATCTGCCCGGCCGTGGCCACCATCTCCGCCTCGATCCGCGCGAGCTCCGCCCACCCCCACGCATAGGTCTCCTCGAAGTCCAGATCCATCCCGAGCTGGTGACGGGTCTCCAGTGCGTACCGTTCGGGGCCGACGGCGTCCCGCTCCGGAGCCACCGGGGCCAGCTCCCGGGTCAGGAACGCCCCGAACTCCGCACAGGCCCGTGCCGCGGCCGCCGACCCGGGAGCCTCCAGCCCCAGGAGGAACTCGCCCGTCGGCCCGCACTGCCCGGCCGTCAGCAGGATCTGCCGGCGCGCCGACACCCGGCCCTCATCCCTGGCCCGCACCAGGCTCGACCGCACCGACCGCAGCGCCGCGGGGAACGCCGCCACCCGGGAGGCCAACGCCGCACGCGGGGTGTCGACCCCCTGGTCGAGCACCTCCACCGCCATCCGCAGGTTCTGGAAGGGCCCGTTGATCACCGAGACATGCGCGTCGGGAATCCCCGCGTCGGCCAGTGCCAGGTCGACCTGCAGCCGATCCCGCAGCACCTGGACCGCCCGCCGCTCCGCCGCGTCACCGGCCTCCACATCCGCCAGCTCGTCCAGGGTCCGCCGCGCCAGCACCCGCCGCACCGCGAAACCCTCGGGACCATAGTCGGTGAGGTTCTCGTCCTGCCCGGCGATGCCCATGAACGCCGCCAGGCACGGATCGGCCGCGGCGAGCTCCGTGACATAGCGGTCGGAGAGTTCAGCGATAGAGATCATTCGTCTACGGTACGTCGTTCCGGTCGACCCAGTCGAAGGTCCGGGTGACCGCTTTCTTCCACTGCCCGTACTCCCGTTCGCGCAGTTCCGCGTCCATCGCCGGACGCCATTCCCGTGCCACCCGCCACTGCTCCCGCAGCTCCGTACAGTCCGCCCAGAAACCGACCGCCAGACCCGCGGCGTAGGCAGCGCCCAGCGCGGTCGTCTCGGTGATCTCCGGCCGGACCACCGGCACCGCGAGCACGTCCGACTGGATCTGCATCAGCAGGCCGTTGGCGACCATCCCGCCATCAGCCCGCAACTGCGACAACTCCACCCCCGAGTCCGCGTTCATCGCGTCCACGATCTCCCGGGTCTGCCACGCCGTCGCCTCCAGCACCGCCCGCGCCAGATGCCCCTTGTTCACGAACCGGGTCAGGCCCACGATCGCCCCCCGCGCGTCCGACTGCCAGTACGGCGCGAACAGGCCGGAGAACGCGGGCACGAAATAGCAGCCGCCGTTGTCCTCCACCGTCCCGGCCAGGGTCTCCACCTCCTCAGCGGTCGAGATCAACCCGAGGTTGTCGCGCAGCCACTGCACCAGTGCCCCGGTGATCGCGATGGACCCCTCCAGTGCGTACACCGCGGGCTCGGCCCCGATCTGGTAGCCCACCGTCGTCAACAACCCGTGCCGGGACATCACCGGCACCGTCCCGGTGTTCAACAGCAGAAAGCCGCCCGTCCCGTAGGTGTTCTTCGCATCGCCCACGTCGAAACAGCACTGCCCGAACAACGCCGCCTGCTGGTCGCCCAGCGCCGACGCGACCGGCACACCCTCCAGCGGCCCGCCCACGGCCCGCCCATACACCTCGGCCGACGGCCGGATCTCCGGCAGCATCGCCCTCGGCACCCCCATCACCTCAAGGGTCCGGGCGTCCCAGTCCAACGTCCGCAGATTCATCAGCATCGTCCGCGACGCGTTGGTCACATCCGTTACATGCCGACCCGTCAGCTTCCAGATCAGCCACGAGTCGATCGTCCCGAACAACACCTCACCGCGCTCGGCCCGCTCCCGCAGCCCCTCGACCTCGTCCAGAAGCCAACGGATCTTCGGCCCGGAGAAGTACGTCGCCAGCGGCAGCCCGCAGGAGTCCAGGAAACGGTACTGGCCCACCGCGCCCGCCAGCTCCCGGCACAACCGGTCGGTCCTGGTGTCCTGCCAGACGATCGCGTTGCACACCGGCTCGCCGGTCGCGGCGTCCCACAGCACCGTCGTCTCCCGCTGGTTGGTGATCCCCACCGCCGCCAGCCGGTCGGGGCCGATCCCGCCGCGCTCCAGCGCCAGCCCCACCACCTCGACGACCGAGTCCCAGATCTCCGCGGCGTCGTGCTCGACCCAACCGGGCCGCGGCAGGATCTGGGTGAACTCCCGCTGGGCGTCCGCGACGACCCGCCCCGACCGGTCGAAGACCAGGCACCGGCTCGACGTCGTTCCCTGGTCGATGGCGGCGATGAACTCGGCTGTAGGTTCCACGCCACCATCCAACACCTACAACGGGTCGTCGGGCTCCCCAGAACCGGGCCCGCTCGGGCCGGTGCCGCTCGGGCCCGTGCTCCCCGGTGTCCGGGTCGGCGCCGACTGCGAACCCGACGGCGAAGGAGTCGCCGTCCCCGGACTCCTCGGCCCGCTCGTCGACGGCGACGGAGCCGATGTCGGCGTGGGTGCCACCGGCGGACGGTCGTCCGGATCCGGCTGGGAGCTGTACAACCACCACAGCAGCATCGCCACCACCAGGAACAGCAGGACCAGGACGAGGACCGCCCACCACCCACCACGCCGGTCCGGACGCTCGGGCGCCGCCCCGACCGCGGTGACCCGCGACGCCGAACCCCACGTCACGAACTCACCCGGGGAGCCCGCGCCCGAGGAGAAGGCCGACTTCCACTCCGGATAGGCCTCCGTACCCGCCGCGGCCCCGGCCCTGCCGTACGAAGGAAAGGCCGGGTCGTCCCAGCCGGCCCAGTGATGCTGGAAACCCGGTCCCTCCGCCCCGTCCGGACCCGCCAACTGCACCGAATCCAGCAGCCGCGCGGCCCCCGGACCGGCCGCCCACGGCCCCGCGTTCGCCGGATCCGCCGCCAGCAGCGAACCCGGGTCGTCCCGGATCGCCGCCGCGAACCGGTCCCGGGCCGCGGCGTCCGAAGCCGCACCCCGCGTCAGGACCACCACGCTGACCTGCCGACCCGCGGCGTCGACCGCCGCGTACACGACGCCGGCCTGGGAGCGATGGGTCACAGCCGTCAGACGGAACGGCCCCAACTGAGGCGAGGACATGGTCAGACCCTACCCACCCGGCGATCACCGCTGTCCCGTGTCCACGGCGGCGGGCGGCGTGATTTCACATAGGGTCGGGGAAGATAGATCCACAGATGCAGCCACGGGGCGAAGGGGCCACATGACCGTCACCGACCACGACACCGAACAGGCGGCGGCTCTGCTGAGCCGCACCGTGGACGAGGTCAAAAAAGTGATCGTCGGCCAGGAGCACATGGTCGAACGGATGGTCGTCGCCCTGCTCGCCGGCGGGCACTGCCTGCTCGAAGGCGTCCCCGGCGTCGCCAAGACCCTCGCCGTCGACACCCTCGCCAGGGTCACCGGCGGCAGCTTCGCCCGCATCCAGTTCACCCCCGACCTGGTGCCCTCCGACATCGTCGGCACCCGCATCTACCACCCCTCCACCGAACAGTTCGACGTCGAGACCGGACCGGTCTTCGTCAACTTCGTCCTCGCCGACGAGATCAACCGGGCCCCCGCCAAGGTCCAGTCCGCCCTGCTCGAGGTGATGGCCGAACACCAGGTCTCCCTCGCCGGCCGCACCTTCAAACTGCCCAGCCCCTTCATCGTGATCGCCACCCAGAACCCGATCGAGTCCGAAGGCGTCTACCCCCTGCCCGAGGCCCAGCGCGACCGGTTCCTGATGAAGGTCAACGTCACCTACCCCGACGCCCACGACGAACTGCGGATCCTGCGCCGGATGAGCGTCGACCCGCCGGCCGCCGCCCAGATCCTCGACCCCGCCAAGCTCAGCGCCCTTCAGCATGCCGCCGAGCAGATCCAGGTCCACGAACTCGTCGCCGACTACATCGTCCGCCTCGTCATGGCCACCCGCGAACCGGCCGCCTACCGGATGCCCGACCTCGCCCCGATCATCGAGATCGGCGCCAGCCCCCGCGCCACCCTCGGCCTCGTCGCCTCCTCCCGCGCCCTGGCCCTGCTGCGCGGCCGGGACTTCGTCCTGCCCGAGGACGTCCGTGACGTCGCCCGCGAGGTCATGTCCCACCGCATCCTGCTGACCTTCGACGCCGTCGCCGACGGCATCGACCCCGCCGACATCGTCGACCGGATCCTCGCCTGCGTCCCGCCGCCGCGCGTGGTCTGGAACCACTGACCCGATGCGGATCCCCGAAGCCAAGCTCCGGCGCCTGGAGCTCAAGATCACCGGCAGGCTCGACGGCCTGCTCGGCGGCGACCATCTCGGCCTGCTCCCCGGCCCCGGCACCGAACTGGCCGAAGCCCGCACCTACCAGCCCGGCGAGGACGACGTCCGGCACATGGACTGGTCGGTCACCGCACGCACCACCGTCCCGCACGTCCGCGACCTCACCGCCGACCACGAGCTCGAGGCCTGGGCCCTGGTCGACCTCACCCCCAGCATGGACTTCGGCACCACCGAACTGATCAAACGCGACCTGGCCGTGGCCGCCCTGGCCGCCGTCGGGTTCACCGCCACCCGCCTCGGCGACCGCATCGGGGCCTACCTGCTGGCTGACGGCGGGCTGCGGCGACGACCGGCCAGAACCGGGCGCAAGGGCCTGTACGCCCTGCTCCGCGAGGTCGAGACCGCCCCCGTCGGTCCGGTCACCCTGACCCTCGCCGAGGCCATCACCCAGCTCCACCGCGGCCAGCGCCGCCGCGGGCTGCGTGTGGTCATCAGCGACTTCCTCGACACCTCCGACTGGGAACAGCCCATGCGCAGGCTCGCCGCCCGCCACCAGACCCTTGCCGTCGAGATCATCGACCCCAGCGAACTGGCCCTGCCTGCCGGCGGGCTCGTCGAGCTCACCGACCCCGAGACCGGGGACGTCCAGGAGATCATGCTGTCCCCGCGGGTGGCCGCCGCCTACGCCGAGGCCGCCGCCCAACAGCGCGCCAGGACCGCCGAGACACTCCGCCGCAACGCCGTCCCGCACCTGATCCTCCGCACCGACCAGGACTGGGTCACCGAGATCGCCCGGTTCGCCCTGCGCCGCCGCCGCGTCGCCGGACGGAGCCGCGCATGACCCGCCCAGGCCCCCACCCCACACCGGCGCAGGAGCACCCGTGACCTTCCACTCGCCCTGGCGGCTCCTGCTGCTGCTGGCCCTGCCCGCCCTGGTCCTGCTCTACGCGGTCGTGCAGCGCCGCCGCACCAGGCACGCCCTGCGCTTCACCAACCTGCCGGTCCTGGCCCAGGTGTCGGGCCGCAGCCCCGGCTGGCGCAGGCACGTGTGTGCGGGGCTGTTCATCCTCATGCTCGGCATTATGATCACCGGGTTCTCCCAGCCGACCACGGCGGTCAAGGTCCCCCGGGACCGCGCCACGATCATGGTGGCGATCGACGTGTCCCTGTCGATGATGGCCACCGACGTGGAACCCAGTCGGTTCGAGGCCGCCAAGGCCTCGGCCAAGGACTTCATCCAGAGCCTGCCCGAACGGTTCAACGTCGGGGTGATCAGCTTCGCCGGGGTGGCCAACCTGGTCTCCCCGCCCTCGGCCGACCGGCTCGAGGCCATCCGCTCCGTCGACTCGCTCGTCCTGGCCCGCCGCACCGCCATCGGCGAGGCCGTCTTCGCCTCCCTCCAGGCGATCAAGTCCTTCGACAGCACCGCCGGCAACGACCCGCCGCCGGCCCACATCGTCCTGCTGTCCGACGGCGACAACACCTACGGCAGGTCGCTGTCCGAGGCGGTCTCGGCCGCCCGGGGCGCGCACGTCCCGGTGTCCACGATCGCGTTCGGCACCCCCTATGGCACCGTCACCATTGAGGGTGAGACCACCCAGGTCGAGGTAAACAAGGGCCAGCTCCGCTATCTGGCCAGCCAGACCAGCGGCAAGGCCTACGAGGCCGCCGACGCCGGCCAGTTGTCCGAGGTCTACTCCAACATCGGCACCTCACTCGGCTACCGGCTGGAGGACAAGGACGTCTCCTCCCGGTTCCTCGGCATCGCCCTCCTGCTGGCCTGCGCCACCGGTGCGCTCTCCCTCGCCTGGTTCTCGCGCCTGCCCTGAC
>JBDSTJ010000408.1:0-10398 GCA_039928335.1 Streptosporangiaceae bacterium
CCGGAGGTCGCGGCTGCTGAGCGCGAGCGCCGCGCACCGGGCGGCGGCCCGCTCCGCCTGGGCGGGGTCGGGCGCGTGGGCGTGCACGGCGGCGGCGAGCTCGAAGCCGAGTCCGGCGGGGTCGAGGCCGGGCCAGACCCAGTCGGGCAGACCGGGCCGGTCGAGCAGCCCGGCGGCGAGCTCCTGCTCGGCCCGGCCGAGCTTCTCACCCCGGCAGGCCGCGAGCAGCACCGCCGCGGCCTCGAAACCGCTCAGTTCGGCGAGTTCGGCCAGCGCGTCGAGCCCTTCGAGGTCGAGCTCCCGCCAGCACACGGCCACGGCCCGCGCGTACCGGCTGCCCTCCCGGGGGGCCGGAGCCGCCGCGCTGTCGAGGAAGTAGGCGGGAAGGTCGTTGCGCAGCGATGACCAGACGTCCGGGGTGGTGCCGACCAGGCGGTGCGGCGAGGATCCGGGGTCACCGGTGTAGGTGACGAACGACAGCCGCGCGGCCGTGGAGACCGGCAGCGAACAGGAGATCACCGCGATCCACCGGGCGATCTGCTCGACGTCCCCGGACACCAGGTGCACCTGTTCCTGGCTGCGGGTCACCGCGTCGATGAGGGCGATCAGCAGGTCGTAGGGGTCGTGGCCGCGCAGCCAGCGGCCCAGCGACTCGGGGTCGAAGGTGTCGCCGGGCAGCGGATCCTCCAGCCGCGTCAGGTCGGCGCGCGGCGACGGCAGGTCGTTCCAGAACGAGGCCTCCCAGAACTCGATCGGCCGCAGCCCCACCAGCTCGTCCGGCTCGGCGATCACCGCGTGCGCCAGGAAGTTGCCGAACCGGCCGGAGTAGTCCTGGCCCAGGTAGCGGCAGCGCACCAGCATCGGCCGCCCGCCGACCTCGTCGTAGGCCAGGGTGATCGGGAAGGCGGCGAGTTCGGTCTCGGAGGGGGAGTGCGGGGCCTCCGGCGGGGTCCGGTAGACCAGGAACGGCGCGACGGTGCTCTCGGTGCCGGGCGGCAGGCCGGGGGTGCGCGCGGTGAACTGGAACCCCGAACGGCCCTCGGGCCCCGACCGGGCGGAGGTGTAGTGAAGCTGCCAGGCCATCGGTCAGCCGTCCAGCATCCCGAACAGGTGCAGCAGCCAGAGCAGGGGATCCTCCACGCGGTAGGGCCGGACACCGCCGGGACCGACCTGGCCGTCGCGCGGCACGCCGCCGAGCGCCGACAGGCCGAACAGGGCGTGCTCGGCGTAGTGCTGTTCCAGATAGCGGTCCAGGTCGCCCGAGCCCCATTCGTGCAGCAGCGCCCGGACCTGGGCGTCGACGGCCTCGCGGTCGTCGACGTCGAGCGACCCCGACCGGGTCCGGGACCGGTGCATCGCCGACTGGCGGGGCAGCGGCAACGCGTCGATCTTGGTGAGGGCGACCGCGATCGGCACCTTCAGCCGGTCCTGGACGCCCAGCCCGTACTTCTGCCGCAGCGGCTCGGTGACCCGGGCGAGCACGTCCAGCGGTTCGCTGTCGCTGGCCCCGGCGGTCAGCTCCAGCGGATCGGCCAGGAAGATGATCGCATCCGCGGCCTCCAGATACTTCAGGTGCAGGTCCCGGACCTCACGGCTGCGCAGGTCCTCCCCGGCGGTGTCGAACAGCACCAGGGTCAGCGCCTCCGACCGGGTCCTGAACCGGCCGCGCAGGGTCCGGGTCAGCAGGTAGACGAGCGGTTCACGCGGCGCGGTGACCGCGCTGGGCGTCGTCGGCAGCAGCCGGTGCTGGTCGAACAGCGGCCGTGCGAAGTCGCGTTTGTACCGTTCGATGGTCCGGTCGTCGCACGCCACCAGCGACGTCTCCAGCTCGGTGCCGACCCGGTTGCGCAGCTCGTGCAGGAGCACCGCGATGTAGGTGCTCTTGCCCGCGTTCTTGGCCCCGACGAGCGCGACGATCCGGCCGGGGGTGTCGCAGTAGGCGGGCGCGAGCTCGTGATGGCATTCCGGGCAGACCCGGCGGCCGCTCTCGCGATGGCAGATCGGGCACTGCGCGCGCGGGCCCCGCCCCTCGAACACCGGCGGGAGCATCGCCCCGGCCTGGGTCCCGGCGTACTCGGCGAGCTGCTTGTCGAGCACCGGGTCGCAGCCGGGCCCGCGCCCGGCCCGGCCGATGCACCGGTAGGCGATGTCGCCTCGCTGGACCCGCGCGAAGCAGTACGGACAGGTGATCGGTCTCATCTCAGCTCACCTGCAGACGTCGTACGGGAGGGTCGGACAGCTCGACGTCGGAGCTGGCGAAACAACGCAGCCAGTAGGGGCCGGAGCGCCGGGGCAGCGGGACCTTGAGCACGGCCGAGTCCTGGAGGTCGAAGTCCTCCCAGGTCACCAGCGTCTCCCCGTCGCCGGGGCGCTGCGGCATGACCCGGCCGTCGCGCACCACCAGGTCCAGGCGGCGCAGCAGGACCGGCTTGTCGGAGGTCAGGGTGAGGACCAGGGTCCGCCTCCACAGCGGGCCGGAGGGCTGCACGTCGTAGCGGACCACGGTCCGGGCGGAGACGGTCGCGCTGACGGCCGGCCCGGTGAGGACCGAACCGCCGTGCTCGGCGATCCCCGACACGCCGATCTTGACGGGTGCGCTCTCCGGCGCCTGCAGGTGCACCCCGCCGTCGGCGGTGTAGGCCGCCCGGGACACGCTGATCCGTTTCGCGCCCTGGTCGCCGATCTGGAAGGTCACCGCGACCGAGGCCGCGTCGCCGGGCCAGCCGAACCCGACATGCACGGTGCCGCCCCGGCGCTGCACGACCAAGCCGCCGGGGGAGGGCAGGTCGACGTGCCGCTGGTGCGCGCCGATCGCCGCGCGGTCACCCGCGACCGTGAGGAGCAGCAGCACGCCGCTGCCTGCAGGCCGGATCACCAGGCCCTGGGCGTGCGGGGCCGACTCGATCCGGGTCGCACCGGCCAGGACCTCGTGCAGCGGGACGATCGTGCCGGTCGGCCACGGCGGGTCGCGGTCGAGCAGGAGCGCCTCGGGCACGCCGTGCCGGGGGTCGGCGAAGCGCAGCAGCAGCCGGTCGCGGGCCTCGGGCTCGACGCTGAAGGCCGTGACCGGGTCCGGGAGGGCGTTGGGGGTGACCGACACGAGCACGCCGGGGGTCAGCACCTCGCCGCCGAGCACGTCGAGGTAGACCGCCGCGATCCGGTAGTGGTGGGTCAGCCCGTTGCGCACGCCCCGGTCGGTGAAACCCTCCCGGCCGGCCTGGACCGCACCGCCGTCGCGCAGCACCGCGACCCGGGCCGCCCCGGCCGGGCAGGACCAGCGGCCGGTGACGGTGCCGTCGCCCGCCGCGAGCTCGACCTGGCCGGGTTCCGGCCGGACCAGCAGGGGCCCGACCGCGGCGGGCTCGGAGGTGGCCTCGCCGCGCCGGGCGACCACGGCGTAGTACAGCGGCACGTTGACCGGCGGCTCGGGGTCGAGGCCGCCGGGGACGTGGTGCCCGTCGCCGGAGTCGTGCGGCGGCCGGCCGGTGCGGCGGATCACCTGGTGGGTGAGTTCACCGGCGGTCGACGGGGAATCGGTCCAGGACACCCGGACGGCCCCGTCCTGCGGTTCGGCGCGGACCCCGGCCGGCGGCAGCGGTGGGAGCCGGCGCTGGTGCTCGTGCGCGCCGGGCAGGTCGGCGGCGAGCTTGAGCGCGTCGTCCAGGCGCAGCCACGCCCCGTCCAGGTCGTTGCGCCCGGTCAGCTCCAGCGCCTCGTCGAGCAGCCGCGCGGCCGCGGCGACCCGACGGCGGGCCTCCGCGGCGGGTTCGGCGGCGTCCTCGTCGGTGATGTTCTCGGCGAGCAGGGCCGCGGTGTGGGCCTGGCCGTTGTCGAGCAGCTCCCGCAACCGGCCCGCCGGCCCGGCCGACATGCCCGCCTCGTGACCGATCGCGAAGACCAGCCGCCGAGCCTCGGGCAGGTCCAGACCCAGGTCCCGGACGGCCAGGTCCATCAGGGCGTTGTCGGAGGCCCGCTGGGCGCGGCGTTCACGTAGCCGGGCCACGAAGTCGAAGCGCAGCAGTTCCTGCAGGAAGCCGTCGCGGACCGCGGACCGCAGCGCGATCAGGATCGTCTCGGCGTGGGTGGCGCTGGTGTCCCGGGGGCGCCGCGCCCAGTCGCCGGCGACCCGTTCCAGCGCGCGGGTGGCCCCGGTCCCGTCGATCGGGATACCGCCGGCCGTCACCTGGCCGAAGATCCGGATGCCGTTGATCCGGTCGCTGCCGAGCAGGAAGGCCAGCAGATGCCGGCTGCCCAGCACCTGCAGCGACTCGCGGGCCTTCGGATAGCCGGGGTAGGGCGGTCCCGGCGGCAGCGGGTCGGGGTCGCGGACGTCCACGCCGTCCATCCGGGCGAGCTGCTGGAGCTCGGCCCGGGAGAGGCCGCCGGCCCGCCCGATCGCGTCGAGATCGGCCGGCGACAGCAGCCGGAGCGGGCCGGCCGCGTCGAGCAGCCGGTTGCGGACCTCGGCCCGGCGCTGGGCGTTGCGCTCGGCACCACCGCGCAGCCGCTTGTTGAGCGGGCCCAGGTCGCCGGTCTCGGCGGCGGAGAACACCGGGGCCAGCGCCCGGTGCTCGGCCTCCAGCCGGTCGATCAGCTTGCGGTACTTGAGCTGGCCGCGCGACCGCCGCCAGCACTGCCTGACCTCCTTGACCTGGGCGGTGACCCCGGCGGGGGTCAGCTCGACGGGGAGTGCGTACCGGACCCGGAGGTCCTCGGGAGGCTGGTCGCCCACAGCCCGTGCGGGCTCCAGGACCGCCCGCTTGTAGTCGTCGTCGAACGACATCTAGGACTCGTCTCCCGGCGGGGGGCCGGCTCGCGGCCGTCCCGCAGGCGCAGGGGACACCGGCTAGCTCACCTGCACGCGGGAGAGCGCGGCGCGCGAGGCCTCGACGTCGTCCTCGGACATGCCGCCGACGTCGACCTGGAGTTCGAGCCGTTCGCCGGTCTGCTTCTCCACCGCGGTCACGTGCAGCAGCCCCGAGGAGTCGAGGGTGAACGTCACCTCGATCGGCCAGCCCGCCTTCTTGCCGGTCGGGACCCGGACGGAGCCGGTGGCGATCTCGGTGTTGTCGGCGATCTCCGGCGACGGGACGGCCCCGGCCTGCTCCATCACGCGCACGTCCGCGGAGGTCTGGTCGTCGTGGACGGTGAAGAAGTCCTCCGAGCGGCTGGCGGGCAGTTCGTCGTTGGCCAGGACCAGGTGGACGACCTCCTCGGCCTCGCTGTCGGTGTTGAGCACCACGATGCCGAACGCCCGCGACGCCACCGTCTTGATCTTGCGGGCGGCGATCTGGCGCTGCTGGTCCTGGGACAGCCCGGCCCGGTTGGCCATCTCCTCGGCCTGGTCCTGCGCGCCCTCCAGCAGCAGCCGCCGGAAGGTCTCCTCGAAGGCGTACAGGGCCGCCCCCTTGGCCACGGCCAGGTCGGGGTCCTGGAGTTTGGGGACCAGGCCCAGCTCGGTGCTGAGCCGGGTCGCGACCGCGGGCATCTTGGTCGAGCCGCCGACCAGCACCAGGTCGTCGTAGTCGTTGACGCCCTTCTCGCGGGCGACGTTGAGGGTCCGGCCGGTGATCTCGATGGTCCGGTCGAGGAGGTCCTTGGTCAGCTCCTCGAAGGACTCCCGGGTGATCTCGACCGGCGAGACCCTGCCGCCGTGCATGACCCGCACGGTGTGCTGGGTGCGCGAGGTGAGGGCCTTCTTGGCCTCCTCGGCGTCGCGGCGCAGCTGCTGCTCGGTCTGCTTGTCGTCGAGCGGGTCGCCGGCGTCGGGGTGCTCGGCCCGGAACCGCTCGGCCAGGTGCTCCACCAGGCGCGAGTCCCAGTCGGCCCCGCCCAGCTCGTGGTCGCCGTCGGTGCAGATCACCTCGATGTGGCCGCCGCGCAGCGCGATGACCGTGGTGTCGAACGTGCCGCCGCCCAGGTCGTACACGAGGATCGTGCGGTCCCGTTCGGGGTTGAGCACGCCGTAGGTGACGGCCGCGGCGATCGGCTCGGAGATGATGTCGATGACGTTGAGCCCGGCGATCCGGCCGGCCTTGCGGGTGGCGTCGCGCTCGGCCGCGCCGAAGTAGGCCGGGACGGTGATGACCACGTCGCGGGCGGTCTCGCCGGTGACGGTCTGGGCGTCGGTGGCGAGCTTCAGCAGGATGAAGGCCGACAGCTCCTCGGGGGTGTACTCGAAGCCGTGGATGGCGCGGGGCACGTCCCGGCCCATGTCGCGCTTGATCAGGCTCACCACGTTGTCGGGGTCGATCACCGCGGTGTCCTTGGCGGTGGCACCGACGATCACGTTGTCGCCCGACTCGAAGTACACGACCGACGGTGTGGTGTCGGTGCCCTCCAGGTTGCGCAGTACGGTCGGGCGCCCGACATCGTCGATGCTCGCGATGCAGGAGTACGTGGTCCCGAGGTCGATCCCGTAAACAGCCATGGTCCTCCTGCCTCAGCTTTCCTTGTATTTGGCCACGCGCACTTCGGCCCGGCGCACGGTCTGCTCACCGCGCCGGAAGCCGTCGGAGCACACTTCGGCGACGGTGCCGTCGAGGGCGCGGTCGGCGACGGCCGCGGCCCCCACCGGGCGGTGCACCGCGTTGTCGAACCGCTCGCCCTCGCGCACCTGGAACCGCTCGACACCGGTGCGGCCGAGGGCCTCGGCGAGCTCGTCGCCGATCGCGCTCAGCAGCTCGGCGACATGGTCGGCGGCCGGAGGGTCCTGCTCGGCCCGGCGGACCAGGTCGTAGAGGCGGTACAGGGCGTTGCGCACCGGCTCGTGCATCTGCTGCAGCTCACCCCGGCGCAGCTGCTGGTTCTCCTCGTGCAGCCGGTCGATGATCTCTTCACGGTGCTTGGCACGCTCGTGCTCGCGTTCCAGGCTTGCGGACAGCCCGGAAAGGGCGGCGTGGACCTGAACCAGAGTCACCTCAGGCTGGCCTTCTTCGGGGGGACCGGGTGTACTAGACACGTGCAGCAACCTTAACGGGCGGTAACCCCGCACGATAGGTCTTCCTGAAGAAGACGGAGATTTTGCGGGTGGCGGGCTTGGTTTGAGGAGCATGGTCGATACCCAGGAGAAACATCGGGGAAATGCTCAGATGGCAACCTAGAGACGTTGGACGATCACAGGAGGTGGCCATGCTACTCAGGATTCGGGTCCGGCTCCCGGACCGGCCGGGGTCGCTCGGGAAGGTCGCCCGCACGCTGGGCGCGGCGGGCGCGGACGTGGTGCAGATGGCCGTGCTCGAGCAGGACGCCGGCCGCGCGCTCGACGACTTCACGGTGCTGTGGCCGGCCGGGGTTTCGGCCGACCGTTTGACCAAGGGCCTCGCGGCCGTTCCCGGAGTGTCGGTCGAGGGGCTGTGGCCGACGATCGAGGCGCAGGGGGCGCACTCCGACGTCGCCCTCGTCGGCCAGCTCGCGGTCAGTCCCGAAGACGGCCTGCTGATCCTCACCGACGCGCTGCCCGGCATCATCTCGGCCGACTGGGCCGCCCTGCTGCACCTGGGCCCCGGCAAGCTGGTCCACATGAGCCTCGGCGGGCCGGCCGAGTACGCGCTGCCGGAGATCGAGCCGCTGCGTGCCCGCGCCTTCCAGGGTCGGGACGGCACCCAGTACGCGCTCGCTCCGATCACGGGGACCGACCTGGCGATCGTCGTGGCCAGGGAGCACGCCCCGGAGTTCCACCGGACCGAGGTCGACCGGCTCGAGCAGCTGATCGCCACGGCCGGGTCGGTGCTGGGCGACCGTCTCGCCTTCCTGGTCTGAGCCCCGACACCGAGCCCCGGACACTCAGTCCCGGGCCCTGCGGTACAGCACATGCCTGAGCAGGGGGCTGCCGGCCGGGACCCGGGGGTTGTCGAAGTCGTCGGCGGGGTCGCGGGTCATGCCCAGCCGCTCCATGACCGCCTGTGAGCGCAGGTTGGTGGTGCTCGTCATGGCGACGATCTCGGTGAGCCCGACGGTCCCGAAGCCGTGCCGGAGCGAGGCGCGGGCGGCCTCGGAGGCATACCCGTGGCCCCACGCCGGGCGGGCGAGCCGCCAGCCGACCTCGACGGCCGGGGTGAAGGCCGCGTCGAAGGGGACGTTCTGGATGCCGGTGAAGCCGATGAACGCGCCGCTGTCCCACACTTCGAGCGCCCACATGGCGTACCCGTGGGCGTGGAGGCGCTCCTCGAAGCGGTCGGCGGTCGCGTCGGACTCCGCCCGGGTGAGCGGCGCGGGGAAGTGCTCCATCACCTCCGGGTCGGCGTTGAGGGCCGCGAAGGGCGCGCGGTCCTCCTCCCGCCAGCGCCGCAGGAGCAGCCGTTCGGTGCTCAGTTCCACCACCCCACCAACCTAGCCATCCACTATATGAGACATATTTCTCAACAAGTGAGATAGTCGGCTAGCCTTCGTGCGGAGCGAGGGGAGCCCTGCGATGACGCGGGACACATACACGCACGGACACCACGACTCGGTGCTGAGGTCGCACCGCCGGCGGACGGCCGAGAACTCGGCGGCCTACCTGGTCCCGCATCTGACCGGGGACTCGGTCCTGCTGGACGTCGGCTGCGGGCCGGGCACGATCTCGGTGGACCTGGCCCGGCGGGTCGGCGCGGTGGTGGCGTTCGACTCCGCGGGCGACGTGCTGGCGGAGGGCCGCAGGCTGGCCGCGGACGAGGGGGTGGCCAACGTGACCTTCGAGGTCGCCGACGTCTATGCCATGCCCTACGCCGACGGCAGTTTCGACATCGTCCACGCCCACCAGGTGCTGCAGCACGTGCCGGACCCGGTGCGGGCGCTGCGCGAGATGCGCAGGGTGTGCCGGCCCGGCGGGATCGTCGCGGCCAGGGACAGCGACTATGCGGGGTTCACCTGGTTCCCCGAGCTGCCCGAGCTGGCCGAGTGGATGGCGCTGTACCAGGAGTGCGCCCGTGCCAACGGCGGCGAGCCGGACGCGGGGCGGCGGCTGCGGTCCTGGGCCGGGTCCGCCGGCTTCGAGGAGATCGAGACGACGGCCTCGGTGTGGGGCTTCACCACCCCCGAGGACCGCCAGTGGTGGGGCGGGATGTGGGCGGACCGGATCCTGCGTTCGGCGATGGCGTCCCAGGCCCTGGCCGAGGGCCGGGCCGGGCTGGCGGACCTGGACCGGATCTCGGCCGGCTGGCGGACCTGGACGGCGGCCGGTGACGGCTTCTTCACGGTCCCGCACGGGGAGATCCTGTGCCGGGTGTGACGGGGGGTGTCGGGGTGATGCGGTTCTCCGCGTAGGCCATGCCGGCGAGGACGACCAGGCCGCCGGCGAGCAGGTTCCAGGTGATCGACTCGTCGAGCAGGAGCGCGCTGATCAGGACGGCGAAGACCGGGACCACGTAATTGACGGCCGAGGCCGTGGTCGCGCCGACGTCGCCGATGAGCCGGAAGTACAGCACATAGGCGAGCCCGGTGCTGAACAGGCCCAGAATGACGATGCTGGCGGTCACCTCGCCGGTGAGGTCCGGGGTGTGCCAGGCCAGGAACGGGGTCACCAGCAGGTGGAGCCCGACGGCCGAGGTGAGCTGCGAGGCCGCCAGCGACAGGGGAGCGAGCCCGCGCGGCGACAGGAACCGGCGCACGTACACGAACCCGGCCGCGTAGCTCAGCGCGGCCCCGAGGCAGGCCAACTGCCCGCCGGTGGACCCGCCCGCGTCGTGCCAGGGGCTGAGCACCAGCACGACACCGGCGAAGCCGACGGTCAGCCCGACGGCCCGGCGACCGGTGGCGCGCTCCCCGGGCAGCACGGCGGTGGCCAGGGCCAGGGTGAGCAGCGGCGTCCCGCCGATCAGCAGGCCGGCGATCCCCGCCCCGGTGGTCTGCTCCCCGTAGGACAGCAGCAGGAACGGGGCGACGTTGCCGAGCAGCGCGGTCATGGTCACGTGCCCCCACACCTCCGCCGAGCGCGGCAGCCCGGTGCGGCCGGCCCCGACGATCGCGAGGAGCACGGCCGCGCCGAGGACCAGGCGGGTCAGGACGAGCTGGCCGGGGGTCAGGCCGCGCAGCGACACCTTGATGAAGGTGAAGCTGCTGCCCCAGAGCAGGGCCAGCAGGAGGAACCGGGCGATGGTTGCGTTCTTCATGGTGCGAACCCTCACATTGATCCGAAGGGCTCAGGTGACAGTCTCGTCGTGCCGCTGGAACTCCGGCTTGCGGTACTCCTCGCTCTCGACGATGCCCAGAAGCTGCCTTACTGCGTAAAGGGCTTCGGCATGGGAGACATACAGAGCGTTGAAACCGAACCGCAGCAGGTCCGGCGCACGCATGTCACCGATGACACCCCGCGCGGTGAGCGCCTGGACCAGCGGATAGGCCTCGGGATGGCGCAACGCGACCTGGCTGCCGCGCAGGGCCGGATCGCGGGGGGTCGCCACGCCGAACCCGTCGAGC
>JBDSTJ010000409.1:0-11008 GCA_039928335.1 Streptosporangiaceae bacterium
CATCCACATGCGCCCGGCCAGGACCAGCAGCAGCGCGCCCACCAGGACGTGCAGCACCACCAGCCGGGTGTGGGTGCGCTGGTTCACCGGGACTGCCTGCTGAGATTGCCATACCCCGGCACCGACATTCCTCCCCGGTTGCGCTCCCGGTTGCTCCGGCGGCTCAGTTTGAGCACCCCCCACACCACGAACGGGCTGGCCAGCACGTTGTACAGGACGGCCAGCGGGACCATGCGCGACACCAGGGGCCAGCCCGCGCGCGGGTCGCCGAGCAGCACCCCGACCAGGGCGTACAGCAGGTTGCCGGCGAGCGCCCCGCCCGCGACGACCACGAAGGGCAGGGTCTGCGACCGGTCCATCTCATCGCTGGCCAGCCCGCAGGCGTAGCCGATCAGGCAGTAGACCAGCGCGTACATGCCCAGGGTGTGGTCGGCGGGCGGCACGATGTCCACCAGCAGCCCCGCGCCGAAACCCGCGACCATGCCGACGGCCTCGCCGTTGAACAGTGCGAGCGCCACCACCGTCAGCATCACCAGGTCGGGCGTGACCGCCCCGGGCAGCGGCAGCCGGTTCGCGACCGCCACCTGCAGCACGATCGCGGCGATCAGGATCACGAACGACCTCAGGCGGGTGCCCTGGGAGTCCTCGACGGAATTCAGCAAACGGTTCAGCCCCCCGAGGCAGGCGTCGTGGTCGGTGCGCTCTGTGTGGTCGGTGCGGGCTTGGCCGGCAGGACATCGTCGTGCGGGTCGTTCTTGGGCGGAGCGACGACGACGCCGACGACGTCGAGCGTGGAGAAGTGCACGAACGGCTGAATGTAGGCGGTCCTGGTCAGCGCGCCAGGGGTCTTCTCGACCTTCGACACCACGCCGATCGACACGCCGGGAACATAGGGCCGCTCACCCTGGGAACCGAGGGTCACGATGCGCTGCCCGATCGTGAGCGGCGCGTCGGCGTCGAGCAGCTCGAACCGGATCGGCGCGGTGCCGATGCCCAGTCCGCGCCGGCCGGTGCCCTTGAGCACGCCGATCTCCTTGGAGGACTCCAGCCGCGCGCCCACCGTGGAGGCCGCGTCGGTCGCCAGGAGCACGGTCGCGGTGGCCGGCCCGACCTTGGTGACCCGGCCGACGAGACCGTCCCCGGTCATCACGGTCATCTCCGCCTTGACCCCGCTGAGCGAGCCCGCGTCGATGGTGACGGTGTCCTCGAAACCCTGACCGGCCGAGATGACATTCGCCGCAACGATCTTGTAGCCGCCGAGGCCGGCCGAGCCGAGCAGCCGGTCGAGCTGGTCGGCTCTGCTCTTGTCGATCACGTTGGACCGCACCTGCTCGCGCAGCTTCTGGTTCTCCTTCTGCATGCGCTCGGCGTAACGCCGTTGACCCGGCGCGTCCTTGAGCGCGTCGAAGGTGTTGCCCACCGGCCGTACCACCGCTGCCGCGACCCGCTCGACCGGCCCGAACACGGTCGCTCCCACGCTGCGCAGCCCGCCGAGCGGGGAGTCCTCACCGCCCCGGTAGTCGACGGTGATGAGCAGCAGTGCGACCGCGAGCAGCAGGCCGAGAACAAGGCGCGTGCGCCTGGTGTCCCTCACCGGTTCAGTGACGGGGCTCTGGGATGAGCACCTGGCGCAGTGACTCGAAGTCCTCGACGCACTTGCCGGTGCCGAGCACGACCGAGTCGAGCGGGTTGTCGACGAGGTGGATCGGCATGCCGGTCTCCTCGCGGACCCGCGCGTCCAGCCCCTTGAGCAGAGCGCCACCGCCGGTCAGGGCGATCCCGCGGTCCATGATGTCGCCGGACAGCTCCGGTGGGCACTTGTCGAGCGTCGTCTTGACGGCGTCGACGATCGCGTTGACGGGCTCCTCGATGGCCCGCCTGATCTCCTCCGCCGAGATCACTATCGTCTTGGGCAGACCGCTGACCAGGTCCCGGCCCCGTATCTCGGCGTGCGGCTCTTCGCCGCCCGACGGGAATGCCGAGCCGATCGCCATCTTGATCTCTTCGGCGGTGCGCTCCCCGAGCATCAGGGAGTACTCCTTCTTGGCGAAGGTGATGACCGCCTGGTCGAGTTCGTCGCCGCCGACCCGCACGGACTGGCTGGTGACGATGCCGCCCAGCGAGATGATGGCGACCTCGGTGGTGCCGCCGCCGATGTCGACGACCATGTTGCCGGTCGGTTCGTACACCGGCAGCCCCGCGCCGATCGCCGCGGCCATCGGCTCCTCGATGATGTAGACGCGGCGCGCGCCGGCCTGGTAGCCGGCCTCCTTGACCGCGCGCTGCTCGACGCCGGTGATGCCGCTGGGCACCGCGACGACGATGCGCGGCTTGGCGAAGTGCCGACGCTTGTGCACCTTCTGGATGAAGTAGCGGAGCATCCGCTCGGTGACGTCGAAGTCGGCGATGACGCCGTCCTTGAGCGGCCGGACGGCCACGATGTTGCCCGGGGTACGGCCGATCATCCGTTTGGCCTCGATGCCGACCGCGACGATCTTCCCGGTCGTGGTGTTGATCGCCACGACGGACGGCTCGTTGAGCACGATGCCGCGACCACGCACGTAAACGAGCGTGTTCGCGGTCCCCAGATCGACGGCCATGTCTCGGCCAAGGAACGACAGCTTGTTACCCATGAAAAAGGGGGTCCTTCCTTGGCTGGCGCAGTCACCAAACGGTTCGTTCATCGTAACGCGATAAGGAGTCCCCCGGCAGTCACCAAGGCGACATGCGTTGCCTGAAAAACGCGTCGACCTCGGTTAAGTTTCCGGCAAACGAGTTTTGACAGCGAGTTCGTTCCGCCGTCCTCGCCCGGATCCCGAACGCCCCGGGAGCTTTCAAGATCGTCAGTCCAGACGGCGGGCGCCCGATCGCGACGGCTGAGGTCGTCGATCGGGCGCCGGGGAGACCACTGCCGACCTGCGAGGGTCGGTTGTCGTTCTCAGCCGAGTTCGGGGAAGAACAGCTTGATCTCGCGGGCGGCTGACTCGGGCGAGTCGGAGCCGTGCACAACGTTCTCGCCGATCTCCAGGGCGTGGTCGCCGCGGATCGTGCCGGGGGTGGCCTTCACCGGGTCGGTCGCTCCGGCCAGGGTACGGAAGGCCTCGATGGCGCGGGGGCCCTCGGCGACCAGGGCGACCAGCGGACCACCGGTGATGAACTCGACGAGCTCGCCGAAGAACGGGCGCTCGCGGTGCTCGCCGTAGTGGTCCTCGGCGGTGTCGCGGGGCAGGGTCTTCAGCTCCAAGGCGACGAGCTTGAGGCCCTTGCGCTCCAGCCGCGAGATGACGTCGCCGACGACCCCGCGGCGGACGCCGTCGGGCTTGACCAGGATCAGAGTGCGCTCGGACACGGCTTTGCTCTCCAGGAGTTCTGAGGTGAACGGATCCGGGAAGACTATCCGGCTTCCACCGGCATCCGGGCATCCTCCTCCCGGACCGACCGGGTCGCCCTGCCCGCGATCATCACAGCGCCCGCGAGCAGCACGGTCAGCACCCCCGCCACGATCAGCCAGACCCGGAACGCCGCGGTCAGGGCGTAGACGACCTCGACCTGCCCGCCACCGGCCTGCACCGCACTCTCGACCTTTGCGACCTGCAGCGATCCGGAGACCAGGTGCCCGGTGAGCACCGCCGGGAAGCACAGGGACAGGCCGAACAGCGCCGAGCCCAGGCGTACGTCGCGCAGCGAGGCGGCCAGCGCCAGCCCCGCACCCACACCCAGCAGGACCATCGGAAGGGCGAGCAGGAAGCCGTTGGCACCGGGGTCGACCATGAGCAGGACCAGGATCGAGATGATCGCCAGCCCGTGCCCGGTGACGATCGCGGACCTGGCCCGCTCAGCGCCGAGCCGCACGGTGGACAGCGCGCCGCCCAGAGCCGCCGCACCGCCCGCCAGGAAGGGCGCTGCGGGCAGTCCGCCCGGATTGTGGTGGGTTGCGGCCAGTCCGGCCAGCGGGGCCGTCACCGGCAGGGTCAGCAGCCCGACGGTGACCATGACGATGGCGACCCCCAACGGGCTGCCGGTACTGGCGTCCCGGCTGCCGATGATCGCCAGGCCGGTCAGGGCGACCAGGCCCAGGCCCGCGACGATCAGCTTGACCCCGGGCGCCCAGGCGTCACCGGTGGCGGCGACGGCCAGGAAGGCGAAGCCCGCGGCCGGAACGAGCGGCAGCAGCAGCTGGGTCCGTTCCGGCGCGCGCAGCAGCGGCAGCGGCACGGCACGGCCGCGCACCGACACCGTGAGGGCGGCGACGGCGAGCGCGGCCCCGACCAGCAGCGGCTGCGGACTGAGGACGGGCCGCCACTGCCCGGCCCCGGTCGGCACCGCGGCCAGTGCGAGCGGCATCGTCACGATCAGCGCGGCGATGAACGACCCGGCCCACAGGGCCAGCGGCAGCCGGTCCCGGCGGGCCCAGGCGAGGATCAGGGTGGCCGGCAGGATCGCGCCGGCCCCCGCGCCCTGCAGGGCGCGGACCGCGCCGATCAGCGGCACCGAACCGACCGCCATCGCGCCGAGCTCCCCGGCGAGCACGCAGAACAGCCCGGCCAGCAGCACGGTCCAGGGCGGCAGGCGGCGAGCCGCCACCGCGGCCCCGGGGACGGCCAGCAGCAGGGCGGGCAGGGCCAGCCCCGCCGACCGGACCAGAGCGCCGACCTGGCCGGGGCCCGCGCCCAGCTCCGCCAGGGCCTGGGGCACCACGTAGGTCATGGTGTTGGGCACCACGAGCACGGCCGCGGGCACCGCGACGAGGGCGACCAGGAGTGCGCTGACCGCACCCAGCCGCCCCTGCGAATGGTTGGGGTGAGTCATGGGAATTCTCCTCCGAATGATCGGCATCCGCCGAATTCGGGGGATCGAATATCCGGTTTGCGGGAATTGTGATCCCGGCGGATTTCGAGGGGATGCCGTCGAAGCAGAATTTACCCCGCCCGGGTCCCTTCCACATTGCGTCCGAGCCAAATGGCATAACCCCAGAGCCCGAGAAAAAGGGCACCGAGGAAGAACATGGTCGGCACGATGAATCCGGTCGCCAGCACCAGCACCTGGAAACCGGTCGCCATCGCCACCCCGCCCGGCCGCCGGATCAACCCGGCCATCAGGACCGCCAGCACGGCCAGGACTCCACCGGCGATGCCCGCCAGCTTCGCATCGGCGTTCCCGACCGTGATCGCCACCGGGATCGCGAGGCCGATCACGATGGCCTCGCTGATCAGGATCATCGCGCACAGGTGTCTCATCGAACCCTCAACAGCACTCGGGCGTCACCCGCGGTGACGACGGAACCAGTGATCAGTACTCCGGCGCCCTGGGACTCCCCGGTCGCCTCGGCCAGGGCCATCCCCTGGTCGATGGCGTCGTCCAGGCGCGCGGCACGGTGCACCCTGTCCTCGCCGAAGATGTCCTCGGCGATGACCGCCAGCTCCTCGGTCGGCAGGCTGCGCGGCGAGGAGTTGCAGGTCACCACCAGCTCCTCGACGATCGGCTCCAGGTGCTCCAGCACCCCGGCCACGTCCTTGCCCGCGGCGACCGCGACCACCGCGACCAGGCGGGTGAAACCGAAGGCCTCGTTGACCGCCGCGACCGTGGCCGCCATGCCGGGCGGGTTGTGGGCGGAGTCGAGCAGGACCGTCGGGCCGGTCCGGACGACCTCGAGGCGGCCGGGCGACACGGTCTTGAGAAAACCCGCCCGCACCAGCGCCGGGTCGAGCCTGCCGTCGCCGGAGTCGTAGCCGCTGACGGTCACCCCGCGGGTGACCTCGTCGGCGTCGAGCGGGCCTGCGGTGGGCGCGCCACTCGCGAAGGCCTCGACCGCCGCGAGCGCGCAGGCCGCATTGCCCGCCTGGTGCTCGCCGAACAGCGGAAGGAAGATCTCGTCATAGGTGCCGTGCAGGCCCTGCAGGTCGAGCATCTGGCCGCCGAACGCCAGGTCACGGCGGATGACCCCGAACTCCAGGCCCTCGCGTACGACCTGGGCCCCGACCTCGGAGGCGTGCCTCAGCAGCACCTCGGCGGCGGCGGGCTCCTGCTGGGCGATCACCGCGATCGAGCCCGGCTTGATGATCCCGGCCTTCTCCAGCGCGATGTCCTCGATGGTGTCGCCCAGATAGTCGGTGTGGTCGAGCCCGATCGGGGTGATGACCGCGACGGCCGCCTCCACGACGTTGGTCGCATCCCAGGTCCCGCCCATGCCTACCTCGACCACCGCCACGTCGACCGGGGCGTCGGCGAAGGCCGCGTAGGCCATCGCCGTCAGCACCTCGAAGAACGACAGCCGTCGGCCGTGCTTTTCGTCGATCATCTGGACGTACGGCTCGATGTCGGCGAAGGTCTCGGCGAACCGCTCCTCACTGATCGGCTCGCCGTCGATCGCGATCCGCTCGCGCATCTCGCTCAGGTGCGGGCTGGTCAGCAGGCCGGTGCGCAGGCCACGCTCGCGCAGCAGCGTCTCGACGAACCTGCCGGTGGTGGTCTTGCCGTTGGTGCCGGTGATGTGGATGACCGGAAAGGCATGCTGGGGTGCTCCCAGCAGATCCATCAGGTCACGGATGCGGTCGAGGCTCGGATCGAACTGCCATTCGACTCCGCGTGCCATCACTGCGGCTACGGCGGCACGGTAATCGGTCACGTCCAGCAGCGTATCCCGCCTGGCAGGGCGGTTCGGCTCACCCCGGAGCAACCCCGAAACCGCCGCCGCCCCGCTGTCCGGGCCGGCCGGGCCGCTCCTGCTGACTCTGCTGGCTCCGCTGGTCCTGCTGGCTCTGCTGGAGCTGGCGGGAGAATCCGGGCCTGCGGTCCGGCCCGCCGTCGTGCGCGGCGATCGCCACCACACCGCCCCCGACCAGGCCACCGATCAGGCCGGCACCGGCCAGTTGGACAGCTGAGTTCCTGATCACACGGCCGAACATGACCCGGGTCGGGGTGCGGGGCGGAACCTGGTACGGAGGGACCGGCCCCGGGGCGGCGTCCTGCCCACCAGGGACCGGTCCCTCCTGTCCCGCTTGTGCAGGAGCTGACGAGTCCGGCTCGGCGTCCGTCGGCCGGGACACCCCAGTCCCGGTCGGCTCGGTCGCGGGCTTGGCGTCCTTGGTCTCGTCGCTCATGCTCTTCTCCCCTGTTCGCTGCGACCCGAAAAGGCCACATCCCCATGTCCGAAACAATGCCCGGCCGTCCTGAATGAACGGTGAGCCCTTCCTGAACACCTCCTGAGAGTCGGAGGGCGGGGAACAATGGGGTCAAACCGAAATGCGCGAGATCAGCCGGAGGGCAATGCCGCCAGCTGCGTCTCCAACCGGGCGATGTCGGCGTGCGCCGCGTCAAGCCGGGCCTGGTTCTTGGCGATGACCGCCTCGGGGGCCTTGGCGACGAAGTCGGCGTTGCCGAGCTTGCCGGAGGTCTGGGCGACCTCCTTGCGCGCGAGCGTCAGGTCCTTGGCCAACCGGGCCCGCTCGGCGGCCACGTCGATCGTGCCGGCGGTGTCGAGTCTGACCACCACGCCCTCGACCGGCAGCGACGCCGTGGCCGAAAAGCCCTCGTCCGGAGCGGTCAGGCGCAGCAGCGACCGGATCGACTCCTCGTGCCGGGCCAGCGGCGACGTGCCGAACTCCAGCGCGGCCGCGACCCGCTGGCCCGGCTTGAGGCCCTGGTCGGACCGGAACCTGCGGACCTCGGTGACCAGACCCCGCAGCGAGGTGATGACCGTCTCGGCTTCGTCGTCGGTCCAGGAGTCCTCGACGGCCGGCCAGGCGGCGCGCACCAGCGTCTGGCCACCGGTGAGCGCGGTCCACAGCTCCTCGGTGACGAACGGGATCATCGGGTGGAGCAGCCGCAGCACCGTGTCAAGGACCTCCCCCAGCACCCTGCGGGTGGCGTCCGCCGCCGCGCCGCCCTCGGCCAGCGGGACCTTGGACAGCTCCAGGTACCAGTCACAGACCTCGTCCCACGCGAAGTGGTAGAGCGTCTCGCAGGCCTTCGCGAAGTCGTAGGCCTCGAGGTGCCGGTCGACCTCGCCGATGACGGTCCGCAGCCGCGACAGGATCCAGGCGTCGACGGTCGAGTGCGCCGCAGGCAGGTCCCCGTTGACATGCGCGCCGTTCATCATCGCAAAGCGGGTCGCGTTCCACAGCTTGTTGCAGAAGTTGCGCGAGCCCTGGGCCCAGTCCTCGGCGACCGGGACGTCACCGCCCGGGTTGGCCCCGCGCAGCAGGGTGAACCGGGTGGCGTCCGCGCCGAAGCGCTCGATCCAGTCGAGCGGATCAACGACGTTGCCGAACGACTTGGACATCTTCTTGCCGTGCTCGTCCCGGACCATGCCGTGCAGGGCGATGGTCTTGAACGGCGGGACGCCGTCCATCGCGTACAGGCCGAACATCATCATCCGGGCGACCCAGAAGAACAGGATGTCGTAGCCGGTGACCAGCACCGAGGTCGGGTAGAACCGCTTGAGGTCGGCGGTCTCCTCGGGCCAGCCGAGCGTGGAGAACGGCCACAGCCCGCTGGAGAACCAGGTGTCCAGCACATCGCTGTCCTGGGTCCAGCCCGCGGGGACCTGCTCGTCGGGGCCGAAGCTCGCCTGCTCGCCGTCCGGGCCGTACCAGACCGGGATCCGGTGGCCCCACCACAGCTGGCGGCTGATGCACCAGTCGTGCATGTTGTCGACCCAGGCGAAGTAGCGCGCGGCCAGCTCCGGCGGCTCGATCGTGACACTGCCGTCGCGGACGGCGTCGCCGGCGGCCTTGGCCAGCGGTGCGACCTTGACGTACCACTGCAACGAGACGCGCGGCTCCACGACGGTGCGGCAGCGTGAGCAGTGCCCGACCGAGTGGACGTACGGGCGGATCTCCCTGACGATCCGGCCCTCCTCGCGCAGCGCGGCCACCACAGCGGGGCGCGCCTCGAGCCGGTCGAGGCCCTGGAACGGGCCGTGCACGGTGATGACCGCCCGCTCGTCCATGATCGTGATCGACTCCAGCGTGTGCCGGCGGCCGATCTCGAAGTCGTTCGGGTCGTGCGCCGGGGTCACCTTGACCGCGCCGGTGCCGAACTCGGGGTCGACGTGCTCGTCGGCGACGACCGGGATCCGGCGGCCGGTCAGCGGCAGTTCGACCTCGGTGCCGACCAGGTGGGCGTAGCGCGGGTCGTCGGGGTGGACGGCGATGCCGGTGTCGCCGAGCATCGTCTCGGCCCGGGTCGTGGCGACCACGATCTCGTCGGAGTAGCGGATCGAGACCAGCTCGCCGTCCCGGTCGGCGTGCTCGACCTCGATGTCCGACAGCGCGGTCAGGCAGCGCGGGCACCAGTTGATGATCCGCTCGGCGCGGTAGATCAGCCCGTCGTCGTAGAGCCGCTTGAAGATCGTGCCGACGGCGTGGGACAGGCCGGCGTCCATCGTGAAGCGCTCACGGGACCAGTCGACGCTGTCGCCCAGCCGCTTCATCTGGCCGAGGATGCGGCCGCCGGACTCGCCCTTCCACTGCCAGACCCGCTCCAGGAACGCCTCGCGGCCCAGGTCATGCCGGGACAGGCCCTCCCTGGCGAGTTCCCGCTCCACCACGTTCTGGGTGGCGATGCCCGCGTGGTCCATGCCGGGCAGCCAGAGGGCCTCGTGGCCCTGCATCCGCCGCCGCCGTACCAGCGTGTCCTGGATCGAGTGGTCCAGGGCGTGTCCCATGTGCAGCGAACCGGTGACGTTCGGCGGGGGGATCACGATCGTGTAGGCCGGGGAGTCGGGGTTGCGGGCCGGATCGGCCTCGAAGTAGCCCGCGGCGACCCAGCGCTCATAGAGCTTGGTCTCGACATCGGCGGGCACGTACTGAGTAGGCAGGCTGGGGACGGTCACCGACCTGATTCTACGGCGTTACGGAGGTCCGACCCGTCCACCGAGGGATACCGACAGACAGAAAACCACCAATGAGACAGAATGCCCGGTGTATCGATCGCTGAAACCGCACTCCGGAGATGACAGATGAGTGGTTGGAACCCCCCGCCGCAGAACGGGCCCGGCCAGCCCTACGGACAGCCACAGCCGCCGTACGGCCAGCAGCAGCCTCCGTACGGGCAGCCACCCCAGCAACAGCAGCCCTACGGGCAGACTCCCCCGCCGTTCGGGCAGCCCGGGTACCAGCAGCCCGGGTACCCCCAGCAGGCCTATCCACAGCAGGCCTATCCACAGCAGGGATACGCCCCGAAGCCGCCCGGACGGAACAACAACGCCCTGATCCTGATCATCGGCGGGGCGGTCGTGGTCGTGCTGATCGCCGTGGTGGCGATCGTGGCATTGTCGGGCGGCAACAGCGGCGGCGGAGGCGGCGGCTCGTACACGATGTCGACGCCGGACACCGCGGGCGGCTACACCAAGGTCTCCGACGGCGGGGCGGGGGGCGGGGCAACCTCGTTCAAGAGCCTGCTCGGCGCGGCGACCGTCGTGTCCGCCACCTACAAGTCCGGCACCACGAAGATCGTCTTCTCGGGTGCGGCTGGTGACTTCAAGCGCACCGACTTCGCCGGGTCCTACAAGTCCCTGCCCAACTCCTCGAACTACCAGGTCCACCAGACCGACTCCGGCGGCGCTGGCTCGGCGGCCTGCCTCGAGATCAAGGTGTCGACCATCACCTCGGCGACCTGCTACTGGAGCACCGCCGGTTCCTTCGGGTCGGTCACCGCAATCCCCGACTACAGCAGCCTCACCGGCGGCGGATCGACCCAGACCCTCTCCTGGTCCGAGCTCGCCAGCATCATGCGCAAGATCCGACCCGACGTCGAACACCAGGCCTGACCCGGCCAGGAACGCGAGTAGGCCCCGGTTCCTCCCGGGGCCTACTCGATGAAGCGGGTGAAGCGGGTGAACTAGGCCGACTTCTCGCGCGGTTCGCGCTTGGGACCACGCTCGCGCGGGACCAGGGTCGGATTGACGTGCTCAAGGACCGCTTCCCGGGTGATGACCACCTGGGCGACGTCGTGCCGCGAGGGGACCTCGTACATCACCGAGAGGAGGACCTCTTCGAGGATGGCA
>JBDSTJ010000410.1:0-8599 GCA_039928335.1 Streptosporangiaceae bacterium
GGTTGACGGCGGGCCACCACCGGGCCAAGGATCCTAGCCGGTGACGACGACCTCGCCCAGCGGGTCGGAGGTCTCCTGCTGGGCGAACTGGGTGCGGTAGAGCTCGGCATAGAGACCGCCGGCGGCCAGCAGGTCCTCGTGCCGGCCGCGCTCGGCGATGCGCCCCTCCTCGATCACCAGGATCTGGTCGGCCTCGCGGATCGTGGACAGCCGGTGCGCGATCACCAGGGAGGTCCGGCCGGCCAGTGCGGTCTTCAGCGCCCGCTGCACGGCGGCCTCGGACTCGGAGTCCAGATGCGCGGTGGCCTCGTCGAGCACCACCACGGCGGGCTCCTTGAGCAGCAGCCTGGCCAGGGCCATCCGCTGCTTCTCCCCGCCCGACAGCCGGTAGCCGCGGTCGCCCACGACGGTGTCGAGCCCGTCGGACATCGCCTCGACCAGCTCGCGGATCTGCGCCCCGTCCAGCGCGGCCATCAGCTCGGCCTCGGTCGCGCCGGGCCGGGCGTAGAGCAGGTTGGCGCGGATGGTGTCGTGGAACAGGTGGGCGTCCTGGGTGACGACGCCGACCGCGGCGGTCAGCGACTCCAGGGTGAGCTCGCGCACGTCCTGCCCGCCGATCCGCAGCGCTCCCCCGTTGACGTCGTAGAGCCGCGACACCAGGTGGGTCATCGTGCTCTTGCCCGCACCGGAGTGGCCGACCAGCGCGACCAGCTGGCCGGGTTCCGCGGTGAAGCTCAGGTCGAACAGGACCTGTCTGCTCGGGGCGGTGTCGCTGCGGGCAATCGACTCCAGCGAGGCCAGCGACACCTCGTCCGCGGCCGGGTAGCCGAACGAGACGTGGTCGAACTCCACCCCCGGCATGGTCGTGTCGCCCAGCGGCACCGCGCCGGGCCGCTCGGCGATCATGGGCTTGAGGTCGAGCACCTCGAACACCCGGTCGAAGCTGACCAGGGCGGTCATCACGTCGACCTGGACGTTGGACAGGGCCGTCAGCGGCCCGTACATCCGGCCGAGCAGGGCCGCGAGCGCGACCAGGGTGCCGATCTTGAGTCCGCCGCCGACGGCGAGCACACCGCCCACTCCGTAGATCATCGCGGTGGCGAGCGAGGCCACCAGGGTGAGCGCGGTGAAGAACACCCGACCGTACATCGCACCGATGATCCCGATGTCGCGGACCCGGGCGGCCCGGTCGGAGAACAGGCCGGACTCCTCGTGCGGCCGCCCGTAGAGCTTGGCGAGCATCGCGCCGGAGACGTTGAAGCGCTCGGTCATCAGCGAGCCCATCTCGGCGTCCAGGACCATCTGTTCGCGACTGATCGTCTGCAGCCTGCGGCCGACCAGCTTGGCGGGGAACACGAAGATCGGGAGCAGGACCAGCGCGATCAGGGTGACCTGCCAGGACAGCCAGAACATCGCGACCAGCACCAGGACGAGGCTGATCACGTTGGAGACCACCGAGGACAGGGTCGTGGTCAGCGCCCGCTGGGCCCCGATCACGTCGCTGTTGAGCCGGCTGACCAGGGAACCGGTCTGCGCCCGCATGAAGAACGCGACGGGCATCCGCTGGACGTGGTCGAACACCTCGGTCCGCAGGTCGTAGATGAGGCCCTCGCCGATCCGCGCCGAGTACCAGCGCTGGAACAGCGACAGGACCGCCTCGAGGACGGCGAGCCCGGCCAGGGAGAGCGACAGCCAGACGACCAGCGAGGAGTTGCCGGGGGTGACACCCTGGTCGATGATCGCCTGGATGATCAGCGGCCCGGCCACGACGATCACCGCCGCGATCGAGTTGGCGAACAGGAAGTAGCCAAGATCCCGGACGTAGGGCTTGGCGTAGCCCAGGATCCGTCTGACCGTGCCCGGCTTCAGCTTCTCGTTCGTGACCGACGGATCCCGCCGGAACGACGCCATCATCGCGAAGTTGTTGCCGTCCACAGTGCCCCGCCTCCTAGAACGCTCCCGAAGGAAGGTAATCATGTAATCCTAGGGCTTATTCCCCCAGAATGCGCTGTGTCTGCGCCTTCCGCTCCGCCAGAGCCTGTTCGGCCAGCGTGTTGCGGGATGCCTGCTGCAGCAGGGCCTTGGTGGCGCGAGCCGCCTCGGCGTTGATCGGCAGGAGGGCCTCGATCAGGGACTGCACCGCGGCGGACAGCTCCGCACCGGGCACGACCTGCTGGGCGATGCCGAGCGCGAGGGCCTCCTCGGCCAGGACTGTGCGCGCGGTGAGGCAGATCTCGATGGCCTTGGGGAGGCCGATCAGGTCCACCAGCGGCTTGGTGCCGGTCAGGTCGGGGACCAGGCCGAGCGCCGGTTCCTTCATGCAGAACCTGGCGTCGTCAGCGACGATCCGCAGGTCACAGGAGAGAGCGAGCTGGAATCCCGCACCGATCGCGTGGCCGTGGACGGCGGCGATGGAGGTGAAACGGGGTTCGCGCAGCCAGGTGAAGCCCTGCTGGTACTCGCCGATCAGGTCCTCGAACGCTGCGGCGCCGATACCGGTGGGCAATGCGGGCGGTTCGCCGGGGATGCCCTCAGGGGTGAAGACCCGGGTGTCCAGACCCGCCGAAAAGGACAGGCCCTCGCCCCGCAGGACGACGACCCGCACCTCTTCCGCGAGCTCCTCGCCGATGCGAGCGAGGCCACGCCAGGTCCCGGGCGTCTGTGCGTTCCGACGCTCGGGGCGGTTCAGCGTGACCGTCGCCACCGCACCATCGTGAGAGGTGTCGAGCACAAGCCCGGCCCTCTGCAGCTCCTCAGCCAAGTCCGCCATGTTCGCGCCTCCTCCGTGAAAGACAGTCCAGGTGCGGACTGCGACACGACGCGCCGGTGGACCCCCGGTCCGCCGCCGCACCAAAACCGAACGATACTCGGTCGGGTGTGACGGCGAGCCGGATGGCTGCTGCGCTCTACGGGGGGTTGACGGCCCCTCGCGTTACGCCTTCTTGCCGCGAGTGGCCCCTCCGCGTCCGCGCAGGTTCACGCCGGACTCGGTGAGGATGCGGTGGATGAAGCCGTAAGAACGCCCGGTGGCGGCTGCCAGGGCGCGGATGCTCTCGCCGGAGTCGTACCTCTTCTTGAGCTCCGTCGCCAGCTTGTCGCGCTCGGCACCGGTCACGCGGGTGCCCTTCTTCAGGGTCTCGGCCACGAGTACCTCCCGTAGTGATGTGGTGACCGCTGCGTTATCTCCTGCCATGATCAGTCATTCTCGCCAGATCGGCTACCCACTCGGCCAGAAAAGATCTGCTTCCTTGCGTAACACGTCAAGCAAGGGCTACCAGATCGGCAAATTCGTCACTCCAAATGTCTTCGACACCATCGGGGAGCAAAATCACCCGTTCTGGTTCAAGTGCCTCAACTGCCCCTTCGTCGTGAGTCACCATGACGATGGCTCCGGCGAAGGTATGGAGCGCTCCGAGAATCTCTGCACGGCTTGCCGGGTCGAGGTTGTTGGTCGGTTCGTCGAGGAGCAGGACGTTCGCCTTGGACACCACCAGGGTCGCCAGGGCCAGCCTGGTCTTCTCCCCGCCCGACAGCACCCTGGCCGGCTTCTCGACGTCGTCGCCGATGAACAGGAACGAGCCCAGGATCCGGCGCACCTCGGATTCGGCCAGGTCAGGCGAGGAGGACTTCATGTTCTCGAGCACAGTCCTGTCCCCGTCGAGGGTCTCGTGCTCCTGGGCGTAGTAGCCGACCCGTAGTCCGTGACCCGCGATGACGGCCCCGGAGTCGGGCTGCTCGACCCCCGCCAGGATCCGCAGAAGGGTGGTCTTTCCGGCTCCGTTGAAGCCCAGAATGACGACCCGGCTTCCCTTGTCGATCGCGAGTCCGACATCTGTGAAGATCTCCAAGGAACCGTACGATTTAGACAAACCCTCCGCAGTGAGGGGGGTTTTGCCACACGGAGCCGGTTCTGGGAATCTCAACCTGGCGACTCGGTCGGCCTGACGCTCGCCTTCAACTCCGGCAAGAAGCTTGTCAGCCCGCTTGAGCATCTGCTGTGCGGCCTTGGCCTTGGTGGCCTTGGCGCGCATCTTCTCGGCCTGGCTGGTCAGTTGCGTGGCGGTCCGCTGGGCGTTGGCGAGCTCGCGCTTGCGGCGCTTCTCGTCGGTCTCCCGCGCGGCCTTGTACTTCTTCCAACCCACGTTGTAGATGTCGATCTCGGCCCGGTTGGCGTCCAGGTGGAAGACCCGGTTGACCACGACCTCGAGCAGTTCCACGTCGTGGCTGATGATGATCAGCCCGCCCTTGTGGTTCTTGAGGAAGTCGCGCAGCCAGACGATCGAGTCGGCGTCCAGATGGTTGGTGGGCTCGTCGAGCAGCAGGTTGTCGGCCCCGGAGAACAGGATCCGGGCCAGCTCGACCCGGCGGCGCTGACCGCCGGACAGGGTCCGCAGCGGCTGACTGAGCACCCGGTCGGGCAGGCCGAGGCTGGAGGCGATCGCAGCGGCCTCTGATTCCGACGCATAGCCCCCCAGAGCGTGCAGCCGGTCCTCGGCCCTGCCGTACTTGCGCACGGCCTTGTCGCGGGCCTGACCGTCTGCGGACGCCATCGCCTCTTCGGCGTCCCGCATGTCCCGGAACACCTCGTCCAGGCCGCGCGCGGCCAGGATCCGGTCCATCGCGAGAACCTCGAGGTCACCGGTGCGGGGATCCTGCGGCAGGTAGCCCATCGTGCCCGCCTGGGTCACCGACCCGGCGGCGGGCTGGCCCTCGCCCGCGAGGATCTTGGTCAGGGTCGTCTTGCCGGCGCCGTTGCGGCCGACCAGGCCCACCCGGTCACCTGGGTTGACGCGGAAGGCCGCCTTCTCGATGAGCAGCCTGGAGCCAGCACGAAGCTCGATGTCATTGGCGATGATCACGGGTTCTCCCCCGGAGAAAAATGGGCCGAGCCAGGAAGTCAGGCCGGGTTTCAGGACGCGCGGCATGGTCAGCTCAGCACCCGGCCAGTCTACGGGAAGGCGAACGGCACGGTTGGCCACACAAGAACGGGATAAGGAGCAGAATGGGGACCGAAAACAGCAGTAGGAAGTCACCTGAACACGAGGAGTTCTCATGTCTGACGTCACCGAGTCCCCGGCTCCAGGTGCCCCGTGCTGGATCGATCTGGGAATCCCGGACGCGGCCCGGGCCATGGAGTTCTACCGGGCCGTGTTCGGCTGGGACTACGACGACAAGGGCGCGGAATACGGCGGCTACATCACCGCGCTCAAGAACGGCAAGCAGGTCGCCGGGTTGATGGAAACCCCGGAGGCTGCCCAGGGCGCCTGGTGGGGTGTGTACTTCGCCACCCTCGATCTCCAGGACTCCGTCCGGCGGACCACCGGGGCGGGCGGCACCGTCCTCACTCCGGCGATGGACGTCATGAACCTCGGCCGGATGGCCATCCTGACGGACGCCCAGGGCGCGCGGTTCGGCCTGTGGGAGGCCCGCGAATTCATCGGCTGCGAGCTCGTCAACGAGCCCGGCGCGCTGTGCTGGAGCGAGCTCATGACCTCGGTCCCCGATGCCTCGTCCACCTTCTATGAGCAGGCCCTGCAGCTCGAGACCCGGCAGATCGGCGAAGGCGGGTTCGACTACCGGCTCGGGATGGTCGAGTCCGGGCCCGTGTTCGGGGTCTTCAGCGACCCCGGGGCCCTGTCCCCGCGCTGGACCACCTACCTGGCCGTCGACAACGCCGACGAGGCCTGCCGGACCGTGGTCGCGCACGGCGGCACAGTGGTCCGGGAGCCCGCCGACTCGCCGTTCGGCCGGTTCGCGGTCGTCACCGACCCGTTCGGCGCCGAGTTCGCCGCCATGGACCTGTCCAAGGCCGACCCGAGCCAGCAGCCCGACGTCTAAGAACGACATGTTCCTGATCAGGTCGCTGACCCGGACGATTCCCAGGCAGCGGCCGATCTCGTCGATGACGACCAGGTCGTCGTACACCCGCTCCTCGTCGCGGCCCGCCGCCCGAAGGGCCGCGACGGCGGGGACGGTTTTGGGCACCAGCCGGGGCGGGTCGGCCAGCCGGGCGGCCGGCTTGTGGGCGTGCAGCGCGTGCCCGTACGCCCCGGAGATCGCCAGCAGGAACCTGGCCCGGTTGACGGTGTGCCGGGGCCGCTGCTGGGCGTCGACCAGCACAATGCTCGTGGTCCCCTGCTCCTCGGTGAGCGCGTCGAGCACCTGGCCCGCCGTGACGGTGTCCGGCAGGGTCACGGCCGGCAGGGTGAACTCCGAGACCCGGGGCCCCAGATCGTGGGTGCCCGTCGCGGGTTCGTCCGAGGCCACCGGCACCGGTACCCGCACCCGGCGGCCCGGCCGCCAGTCCGGCGGAGTCAGCAACGGGCCCTGGACCAGCCGCACGCCCAGGCCGCGCAGGCGGTTGAGCTGTTCCTCGGTCTCGACGCCGGGGGCCAGGAGATGGGTGCCGACCCGGTGGGCCATCGTGACCAGCGCCTCGACCAGCGCGGAACGCCTCGGGTCGAGGACCGCACGGCGGGCGAGATCCGAATCGAGCCGCACCAGGTAAGGGGTGCCGTCCACCAGGACGTCCAGCGGGGCGTGGGTGGTGCCGAGACCGCCGAAGGCCACCAGATAGCCGGCACCGCGCAGATCGCGCACCGCGGCGGCCACCGCCTCCCGCTGGGCCGGGGCGAACCCGCCGGTGATGCAGACGATGACCTCGTGCGGTTTGCGGCCCGCGTCGTACAGGCCCTGGTGCAGCTGGTTGAGCAGACCCCGGCCGAGGGCCACGCTCTCGGCCCGCATCATGATCTGCACCGGCAGGAGCGCCGAGGAGTGCTCGGCCAGGGCCCGCGCCCCTTCGAGGGCACGGCGGAGGTCCTCCTGCGCGGGATCGGCCACTTCGGACCGTTCCACCTGCGGCTCCACCGCGACCACGGTGCCCGAGTCAAGGTCGATCACGGGTTGAAAGAGCACCAGGGTGTCCATGACTGCCACAGCACGAATCATGCCGGTCCGGCGCACCCGAAAATGCTGCGGTAAGCGGACGTTCACCCAGAATTCTCCTCAGAAGTCGCCGGCGACCACGATCGAGATCACATACACCATTCCCGCCAGGCCGGCCAGCCACGGCAGCGGCCCGAGTTCGGCCCCGCGCAGGGCCTGCACGACCAGAACCGCCACCAGGCCCGCGACGAGCGCGTCCCCGGTCATCGCCGCCGCCTTCAGATGGCTGCGACCGCGCCGGCCCCGGCCGAAGGACTCGCCCAGTGCCAGCCCGCTCTCCTCGCGCCGGTAGGCGAGCTGCAGCGCGTAGCCCGCGAGTACCGCCCCCACGATCAGTCCCGGTCCGGGCTGGTCGCGCGAAGCCAGCACCCCCACCACCCCCAGGCCCGCGAAAAACACCAATCCGGGGACGAGCCAGAGCCTTCGTCCACGCCGTTCAGGAGCGAGCCACATGGCCCACATCCTCTCCTGAACAAGGCCTCCCCACAATCCCAACAGGACGGATCAAGAACGCCGATCACCAGGATCTGGTACAAGAAGTCGCTGCTAGAGGTTAGGGTGCTGCCCGTGGCGCAGTTTCGAATGAACGGATCGAAGATGCTCGCCGTCGACATGACGGGCGAGACCATCAAGGCTCTCAACGGGTCCATGGTGGCCTATGAGGGCTCCATGAACTTCAAACGCCAGGGAATGACCGGCGGTGAGGGCGTCATGGGCGCGCTGCGCCGCCGGGTCTCCGGCGAGAGCGTGACGCTGATGGAGGTGACGGGGCAGGGAACGGTCTACTTCGCCAACCTGGCGCACGAGATCACGCTGGTCCAGCTCCAGGGCGAGACCCTGCTGGTGGAGTCGAGCAACCTCCTGGCGATCGACGGCCAGCTGCAGACCGGGGTGCAGTTCACCGGCCTGCGCGGCATGTCGACCGGGCAGGGTCTGGCGACGACCAAGATCGAGGGGCACGGCACGGTGGCGATCGTGTCCGACGGCCCGGCGATCGCCCTCGAAGTCGGCCAGGGCATGCCGCTGTGCGTGGACCCGCAGGCGTTCGTCGCCAGCCGCGGTCAACTCCAGCAGGACTTCGTCACCGACGTCAACTGGCGGACCGCCCTGGGCCAGGGCTCGGGCGAGAGCTTCCAGATCAGGTTCCAGGGGCACGGGCTGGTCTACATTCAGCCGGCCGAGCGCAGCGGCGGATTGGCGGAGATCTGATGCCCGGCTTCAGCGCGGTCAACAGCAAGATGATCCAGGTCCCGGTCGGGCCCGGCAACGAGGTCTACAGCAGGCGCGGCTCGATGCTCGCCTACACCGGTGACGTGCACTTCGCGCCGACGACGACCGCCGGGGCCGGCCTGGGCGGCGCGATCGGCCGGGCCATGGCGGGCGAGCACGTCGCGATGATGCAGGTCAGCGGCCAGGGCACCGCGATGTTCGGCCACGCCGGACTGCACATCGAGATCGTCGAGCTCGCGGGCGACACCCTCTACGTCGAGGCCGACCGGCTGCTCGTGCACGACGCATCCCTGCAGTCGGGCACCATGTTCATGGGCGAGCAGGGCGGGCTCAGCGGCGTGATCCGCGGCCAGGTGACCGGGCAGGGCCTGTTCACCACGACGCTCGGCGGGCACGGCGCGTGCGCGATCCTGTCCCACGG
>JBDSTJ010000411.1:0-7287 GCA_039928335.1 Streptosporangiaceae bacterium
CGACGACGGGGGCCGCGGGCTGCTCCCGTTCGCCCTGCGCGGCCGGGGCTCGGTGCCCGGCGGCGCCGTCACCATCGACGCCTCCGGCTCCTCCCAGCTCGTCTCCGGCCTGCTGCTGAGCGCGCCCCGGTTCGACAAGGGCCTGGAGGTACGGCACGAGGGACCGCCCGTCCCGTCCACGCCGCACCTCAACATGACCGTCGAGATGCTGCGTGCCGCCGGCGCCACCATCGAGACCGGACCGGACGTCTGGCACGTCGCGCCCGGTACGCTGCGCGGCGGCGAGCAGACCATCGAACCCGACCTGTCGAACGCCGCGCAGTTCCTGGCGGCGGCGGTCGTGACCGGCGGCTCCGTCACCGTGCGGAACTGGCCGGCCGAGACCACCCAGCCCGGCGACCGGCTCCGTGAGCTGCTGCCCCTGCTGGGCGGCGAGGTGACCTGGGCCGACGGCGACCTGACCGTACGGGGCAGCGGCACGATCCAGGGCATCGACGTGTCGCTCGCCGACTGCGCCGAGCTCGCCCAGGTCCTGGCGATGGTCGCGGCCCTGGCCGACGGGCCGTCCCGGTTCCGTGGCATCGGCCACATCCGCGGCCACGAGACCGACCGGCTCGCCGCGCTCTGCACCGAGCTCAACCGCCTCGGCGGCGACTGCCGCGAACTGCCCGACGGCATCGAGATCCGGCCCCGCCCGCTGCACGGCGGGCTGTTCCACACCTACGCCGACCACCGGATGGTGATGGCCGCGGCCACCCTCGGCCTGGCGGTGCCGGGCCTCGAGGTGGAGGACCCCGCCACCGTGGGCAAGACCCTGCCCGACTTCACCGGCCTGTGGTCACGGATGCTCGGGGGCTGACACTGACCCGCGACTGGAAGAAACTGGACGAGGACGACGTACGGGTCAGACCCGGGCGCGGTTCTCGTCCCCGCACGCGTCAGCGGCCCGCCCACGAGGACGCCATACGGGGGCTGGTCACGGCCGTGGACCGGGGCCGCTACCGCTGCCTGGTCGGCAGCGGCACAAAGAAGGACCCGTTCGTCGCGGTGACCGCGATGCGAGCCCGCGAGCTGGGTCGCAAGGGCATCGTGGTCGGCGACCGGGTACAGATCGTCGGCGACATCTCCGGCCAGGTCGACGCGCTGGCCCGGGTCGTCCGGGTCGAGCCCAGGACCTCGACGCTGCGCCGCACCGCCGACGACACCGACGACATCGAGCGCATCATCGTGTCCAACGCCGACCAGTTGGTGATCGTCACCGCGCTGGCCGACCCCGAGCCGCGGCCCCGGATGATCGACCGCTGCCTGGTCGCCGCCTACGACTCCGGCATGGACCCGCTGCTGTGCCTCACCAAGGCCGACCTCGCCGACCCCGCCGACCTGGTGTCGGTCTACGAGCCGCTGGGCGTGAAGTTCTGGGTCACCCGCCGCGGCGAGGACGTCGCGGGCCTGCGCGAACTGCTGACCGGCCGGATGAGCGTGCTCGTCGGGCACTCCGGCGTCGGCAAGTCCACCCTGGTCAACGCCCTGGTCCCGGCGGCGCACCGCGCGGTCGGCCACGTCAACGCGGTCACCGGCCGGGGCCGGCACACGTCCTCCTCGGCGATCGCTCTGGAGCTGCCCGACGGCGGCTGGATCATCGACACGCCCGGGGTCCGCAGCTTCGGCCTGGCCCACGTCAAACCCGAGACGATCCTCCAGGGCTTCCCCGACCTGGCCGAAGGAGCCGTCGAATGCCCGCAGGCCTGCGGTCACCTGGACGGCAACTGCGTCCTGGACGCCTGGATCGCGGCGGGCCACGCCGAACCTGCCCGCCTCGACTCCTTCCGCCGCCTCCTCACCGCCCGGGACGAACCCGACCAGCCCGAACGCGAGCGCTGACCGGCCCCCACCGGCAGCTGCTCAGCGGCCGATGGCCTCGGCAACCAGCGCCATGCCCTTGGCCTCGGCGACGTTGAGGGCCTTGACGTGGCCCGGCGCGAGGTCCTCCATGGCAGCGGTCATCTGAGCGGTGATTTGGCTGAACGCGCTCTCGCGGGCGCCGCTCATCGCGGCCCGGACGGTGGCGGTGCGGGCCCCGAGGACCGACCACTCCATCTCCAGGCGGGCCACGGTCTCGTCGTAGGCGCCGGCGGTCTCGGCGGCCTCCCGGAGCAGGTCGGCGGGGATGTCGCCGTGGCCGGCGGTGCGGACCCGGCCGGACAGGTTGGAGATCCGGCCGGCGAGGGTCAGGCCCTCCTGCGCGGCGGGCAGCACCTGGTGGATGAGGGTGGAGACGGCCGTGGCCAGCTCGGTGGACTGGTCGAGCAGGGTCATGACCGTGTCGCTGATGGCCTTGGCCGTACGGTCGCCGATCTGCTCTGCGATCTTGCGCTGTTCGGCGGCGAGCTCGGGGAAGACCTCGGCGGCCAGCCGTTCCCTGAGCTCGGGGCGGGAGCCCGCCCGGGTGAGGATCCGCTCGACCCGGGCCCGGCCGGAGTTGCCGATCTCCTCTGTGACCTCGGTGTAGGCCTGGGCCGCGCGGGTGTGCAGCGCGTCGACCATCGCCTGCAGCGCCTCGGACTCGAACGGCGCGTTCAGCTCGGAGAGCTGCTCCTGGAGCCGCTTGGACACGTCGATGGAGTGCTCGGCCAACGGGACGAGCCGATCAGCCAGCCCCGCCAGATCCTCGGCCCTGCGCGGATCGGTCAGTTCGCCAACCCAGGCGGGCAACACATTCGGCATGCTGGCCATGCTCCCATGAAGCAGGCGTTACTCCACTGCCCATCGGGGCCTGCGGACCAGAGGATCACAGCTGCGGATCAGTGCGGCTCCCGCCCTGTCCGGTCCGGGGCCGATGACGGTAGATTTTCACCTCGTGGCCGATGGATACTCAGAAGATCTTCGTCTTGCCCACGTTCTCGCGGACGCGGCAGACGACATCACCAGCAGACGGTTCAAGGCGATCGACCTGCGAATCGACACCAAACCTGACCTGACCCCGGTCAGCGACGCCGACCGGGCGGTCGAGGACCAGATCCGGGGCACCCTCCGGCGGGCCCGGCCGAGGGACGCGGTGATCGGTGAGGAGTACGGCCGGTCCGGCCAGGGTCGGCGCTGCTGGGTGATCGACCCGATCGACGCCACCAAGAACTTCGTGCGCGGGGTGCCGATCTGGGCGACGCTGATCGCGCTGATGGAGGATGACGAGGTCGTGGTCGGCCTGGCGTCGGCCCCGGCCCTGCAGCGCCGCTGGTGGGCGGCGAAGGGCGGCGGCGCGTGGACCGGCCGGAGCCTCACCAAGGCCACCCGGATGAACGTCTCGAAGGTCACGACCCTGTCCGACGCCTCGTTCTCCTACTCCAGCCTGCACGGTTGGGAGGAGAACAACCGGCTCGGCGGCTTCATGGAACTGGGCCGTTCGGTCTGGCGTACCCGGGCGTACGGCGATTTCTGGTCGCACATGATGGTGGCCGAAGGAGCCGTGGAGATCTCCGCCGAGCCCGAGGTCAACCTCTGGGACCTGGCCGCCCTCCAGGTGATCGTCCAGGAGGCCGGCGGGGTTTTCACCGACCTGTCCGGTGTGGCCACGCCGGACGGCGGCAACGTCCTGTGCACCAACGGGCACCTGCATGATCAGGTCCTGGCGATGCTCGCGCAGTCCTGACGCTTCCAGCATCGGCAAACGCGATATATCGTGGGTGGGGTCATCGTCTAAGAAGGTAGGCGCCATGTCCCCGCGCAACAAGGTCCTGCTCGGCGGAGGTATTGCCGCCCTGCTGGCCCTGATTCTGCTGCCCAGCACGCTCTTCGCGATCCTGCTGATCCTCATCGTCGGCATCCCCGCCGTCGCGTACCTGATGCTCGACTCCTCCCAGCGACGCCGTGTCCGGGGTCAGGCCCGTAAGCGCCTGGGCTCCTGACGCCGCGAGGGCCGGGCCTGCGGGCCCGGCCTTCCGCGCTCAGCCCGGCGGCCTGGGACCTACGATGAGGGCGGCTGCCCGTTCGGCGAGCGCGATCGTCGGTGCGCCCGTACTCCCGCGCGGCGCGCTGGGCATCGCCGAGGCGTCCACGACCCGCAGGCCGCCGATGCCGCGCACCCGCAGCGAGGGTTCGAGCGGTGCGTCGCCGGGGCCCATCGCGACGGTGCTCGTCGGGTCGCCCGCCGGGGCGCACCGGTCGCGCACGTAGGCGCGCAGGTCCCGGCCCGGCCCGGGTTCCTCCTCTGTGGAGATCAGCCTGGTCAGCGGCCGTCTCGAGGCGATCGCACGAAGCTGCTCGATCCCGTACAGGAACCGCGGCAGGTCGGCGTCCTCCACCCGGTAGGCCGTGTCCACGAGCGGCCGGTCCCCCGGGTCCGCGCTCCGCAGTGCGACCGTGCCGCGTGCGGCCTCGGCGAGCGAGGTGATCAGTACCGACAGCGAACCGATGACCTGGTAGAGCAGGTCGGGTACGGAGGAGTCCTGGGCACCGGTGAAGCCGCCCGCCTCGACCTGGGCGGGGGCGGGCCTGCGCACGGTCCACCGCACGCTCAAGGCCGGATGGTCCTGCAGCCCCTGGCCGACCAGCGGTGAGTCCAGAATGACGTCGATCCCGTGTTCGCGCAGGTGGGCGGCGGGGCCGATGCCCGAAAGCAGCAGCAGGTGCGGTGAACCGATCGCGCCGGCCGACAGGATCACCTCGCCCGCGTGCGCGGTCTCCTCGGTCCGGCCGCGCAGGTAGCGCACCCCCGTGGCCCTCCCCTTGACGACGACCACCCGGGTGGTGAGCGCGTCGGGGAGCACGGTGAGGTTCGGCCGGTGCGGTGGCGGATCGCAGCGGAGCACGCGGTAGAAGCCGACCGGCAGCCCGGACGCCCTGGCGGCCCGGACCCAGGCCCGCGCCGGCGGCGAGCGCCGCACCCGCTCGGTCAGCCGGTCGGGGCAGGGGTCGTCCGGCTGGTCGCCGACCTGCGCCGAGGAGACCGGCGGGCCGGGCCCGAGCAGCAGCACCCGGACGGCCGGGTCCTCCGACAGCCTGTCGGCCAGCACGCAACCGGCGCTGCCCGTTCCGACGATGACATAGTCGTACATCGGCCTCACGCCCCGAGCTAGACGGCATTTCCCTCAAAATAGCCGTCGATGCTCACGCGCAGTTGGGGTTCCCTCACAAAACACGGACCGATACGTTCATTTCATGCGTATCGGAGTGATCGGGGCGGGGATCCTGGGGCTGGCGGTGGCCCGGCGGCTCAGCGACGCCGGCCATGAGGTGACGGTCCTGGAGAAGGAGGACCACGTCGCCGCACACCAGACCGGTCACAACAGCGGGGTCGCGCACGCGGGCCTCTACTACCTGCCCGGCTCGCTCAAGGCCGAGCTGTGCCGGCGCGGCGTCGGCATGCTCCGGAAGTTCTGCCAAGAGCACGACCTTCCCTACCAGGAGTGCGGCAAGGTCGTCGTCGCCCGGAACCAGTCCGAGCTGGAACCCCTGCGCGAGATCGAACGCCGGGCGACCCTCAACGGCGTCCCCGGCCTGCGCCGGCTGACCCGCGCCCAGCTCGCCGAGGTCGAGCCGCACGCCACGGGCCTCGCCGCCCTGCACTCCCCCACGACCGCGATCGTCGACTTCCCCGCCGTCGCCCGCGCCCTGGCCGCCGCCCTCACCGTCCGCCTGGGCTTCGAGGTCACCGCGATCTCCCGCGGCTCCGGCGAAGTGCTCGTCACCGGCCCCGAGACGCTCCCGTTCGACCGGCTGGTGGTCTGCGCCGGGCTCCAGTCCGACCGGGTCGCGCGACTCGCCGGCGACGTCGCCGGACCGGCGATCATCCCGTTCCGGGGCGAGTACTACCGGCTCACCGACCCCTCGCTCGTCCGGGGCCTGATCTATCCGGTCCCCGACCCGCGCTACCCGTTCCTCGGCGTGCACTTCACCCGCCGGGTCGACGGCACCGTGGACATCGGCCCCAACGCCGTCCTCGCCACCGCCCGCGAGGGCTACCGCCGGCGCGACCTGTCGCCGCGCGACCTCCTGGAGACCCTCAGCCGGCCGGGCTTCCCCGCGATGGCCCGCGCGCACTGGCGCACCGGGATCAAGGAGATGTACGGCTCGGCCTCCAAGCGCGCGTTCGTCGCCCAGGCCCGCACGTTCATGCCGTCCCTGGCCACCGCTGACGTGGTGCCCGCCCGTTCCGGCGTCCGGGCCCAGGCCCTCGACTCCGACGGGTCCCTCGTCGACGACTTCCGGATCGGCCACGTCGGCCCGGTCTTCACGATCCGCAACGCGCCCTCCCCCGGGGCGACCTCGTCGCTCGCGATCGCCGACCACCTGGCCGAACGGCTCCTGGCCTGAGCGACCTCGGCCAGCAGCTCACTCGCCGATGAGCACGGCGAACACGACCTTGCCGCCCTTGACCAGCCGGTAGCCCCAGGTGTCGGCGTAGGCGTCGATGATCGAGACGCCGCGTCCGCCCTCGTCCTCGGGCTCGGGGTCGCCGCGCTTGGGCAGCTCCGTGCTCGGGTCGAAGACCTCGAGGACGACCCGGTCGCCGTCGGTGAAGACCTCGACTCTGATCAGGTCCCCGGACCGGATCGCGTTGGTGAGCATCTCGGTGAGCACGAGCGACGCGTCGTCGTACAGGTGGGGCAGACCCCACTCGATGAGGGCGCCGCGAAGTATTCGCCGGCATTCACCTGCCACGGACGGGTGGGAGTGGAAGGCCCGTGAGTATCTGCGCGGGTGTGCTTCCGGCGTCATGTGACCGCCTTCCAGGAGGACGCTCGTTGGTCCTCTCACCCTGACCCTGCCGGGCCTGTCATGAGTGCCGAACGCCGCACCAGTCCTCTCACCAGGTGAAATACCGAGCGGGAGAGTCACCCGAAACGATCATCAACCCACCCCGACACACGCCGAACGAACGTCCCGCTGATCAGCCCATCCAGGCCCTCGGGACTCTCCGCCGAGCCCATGAACCAAGCACCACCAGGCCCCGGCCACATCCCCCACCACTGCTCCGTGACCGCACCCCACCAACAGATCGCCCCCGGATACCGCCCGGCGAACGCCTCGATCACCCGCGCCCGCCACCGCTCCATCTCATCCACCGGTAGGTCGCACCCCGCATTCACAGCCAGGCACCAACCAGCGCACCAGCGACACGTCTTCGTGTTCGGAGAAATCAATACGCCCGTCGCACAGCGCAGCCACAAGCACCAGGCCCCGCCCGGTTTCCCGTAGCTCCCTATGCGGGACCGCCACCCCGCCATTCAGCCGGATGATCTCCGAGACCGTCAGCCGGTCAATCTCCGCGATCCTCCCCATGGCCGAATC
>JBDSTJ010000412.1:0-5370 GCA_039928335.1 Streptosporangiaceae bacterium
CTTCCGCGACGACCAGGTGATCTACGGCGCGGTCTCGCTGCCCGTCCTATGGTGAGGCTGCGCGCGGACCGGTCGGCCTGCCGGGGCGCCGGCCAGTGCGTCTTCACCGCCCCGGCGCTGTTCGACCAGGACGAGACCGAGGGCCTGGTACTCCTGCTCGTCCCGCATCCGGAGGGCGCCGAACTCCAGGACGCCCGCCGGGCGATCGTCGCCTGCCCGAACCGGGCCCTGTCCGAGGAACCCTAGCCCGGCTACGAGCTGGCCGGATCGGGCCAGAACGGGTGCATCCAAAAGGGCTTTCCGGACAGAAGTACCGGGTGGAAGATCCTCTGACGATGGGACCCGTGTGATGAAGAACCTGGTGCGCAAGACCGCTGTGATCGGTTTGGCGGTCGTGGCCGCAGGCGTGGTGGCCCAGCCGGTGCAGGCGGCGGTGGCGGCGCCGCCCGCCCCGGTGGCCTCGGTGGATGTGCAGAAGTACCTCGGGCGGTGGTACCAGATCGCCTCGGTTCCGGCGCTCTATGAGCTGCAGTGCCTCAGGAACGTGACGGCCGACTACGGGATCGGCGCGACGGGGACGGTCACGGTGCACAACACCTGCCTGTCGGTGTTCGACCTCAAAAGCTCCATCACCGGGGACGCGAAGCCGCTGGACGGGACCAACGCCCGGCTGAACGTGTCGTTCCTGAAGTTCGGCGAGACCTGGTGGCACAACGCCGGCGCCAACTACATCGTGGTGGGCCTCGACGCGGGCTACGAGTGGGCGGTGGTCACCGACTCCGGCCGGCGGAGCGGCTTCGTGCTGTCCCGCACGCCGAGCCTGTCCCCGGAGCGTACGGCCGCGGCCCAGGCGTCGTTGCGCGCGGCCGGCCTCGACCCCTGCACCCTCAAGGTCACCAAGCAGGAGGGCGGCCGCACCGACCGGGCGAAGTTCTGCTGACGAACACTTCGCCACCTTGAGCGCGAGCCCGGCCGATATCCTGGGATCATGGCTTGATGACCAAGCTCACTGGACAGCAGATCGCCGACGCGGGACTGGACGGGTGGGTCTTCCTGCTCGGCGGCCTGCACACCCGCGTCCGCACCGGGAACTTCACGACCGGGCTCGCGGTCGTCAACGCCATCGGCGCGGCAGCCGAGAAGGCCGACCACCACCCTGACCTCGATCTGCGCACCACCCACGTGGACGTTGCGCTGACAAGTCCCGCCGAGCGCGCCGTCACCGACCGCGACGTCCACCTGGCCCGCGCCATCTCCGACGTCGCGGCCGAGGCAGGCCTGCAGTTGGACTCCGCGGGCCTCTCCCGGCTCGAACTCGCCCTCGACACGCCCGGCGGCACCGCGGTGCTCCCGTTCTGGGCCGCGGTACTGGCGATGGAGCAGGTGTCGGACCCCGACTACGGGGACGAGGTCCGCGACCCGGCCGACGCCCTGCCCACCCTGTGGTTCCAGGAGTCCGGCAGTGCCGAGCCCCGCCAGCGCTGGCACCCGGACGTGTGGGTGGATCCCGCGCAGATCCAGCCGCGCATCGCCGCCGCGCTCGCCGCGGGCGGCACGCTGGTCAGTGCCGCGGACGCCCCGAGCTACTGGGTGCTGGCCGACCCCGAAGGCAACCGGATCTGCCTGTGCACCTGGCAGGACCGCACCTGAGGCACAGGAAGGCACGAACGAACAGGACGACCCTGCAGCGATTCCCGAGCCGCGAGTTCTGATCTGGCGGGTCGTCTAGCGCCTCTGTGATGAGAGGAGGCCGCCGATGACCGGGGACACCACTGCAGCTGCTGATCATCATGGGCAGCGCTCGCCAGGGCCAGGCGGATGCGGGGATCGACGAGTGGTTCGCCGGGCTCGCCCGCAGGCACTGCGGACCGGCGGCGTGGTTGGTCACCCTGGAGCCCGACCCTCGCCTCGCTCACGCAGGCGATCGACTACAGGGCCAGGGCCGTCGGGCTCGGCCTGCTCGCGGACCGCCGCCGGACGGCCTCGGCACGGTCCGCCCAGTCGCCGCTCGACCAGGTCGCCTGGCGGGGGCGCACCTCCTCGACGCCCACACCGCCACCCTCGTGTTCGCTGAAGGAGATTCCCATGACAGCACCGGCCATCGAGACTTCCGGCCTGGTCAAGAAGTACGGTGACACCCGCGCGCTGGACGGCCTGGACCTGTCCGTCCCGGCGGGCGCCGTCTACGGTGTGCTCGGTCCCAACGGGGCCGGGAAGACCACGGCCGTACGGATCCTTGCGACCCTGCTGCGGTCCGACGGCGGCGAGGCGCGCGTTTTCGGCCACGACGTTCGCTGTGACCCTGACGCGGTGCGGGCCAGGGTCAGCCTGACGGGTCAGTACGCCTCGGTGGACGAGGACCTGACCGGCACCGAGAACCTCGTCCTGCTCGGCCGGCTGCTCGGGCACCGCAAGCCCGCCGCGCGGGACCGGTCCGCCCAGCTCCTGGAGGCGTTCGGGCTGAGCGACGCCGCGGACCGTCAGGTGAAGAACTACTCCGGCGGGATGCGGCGGCGCATCGACATCGCCGCGAGCATCCTCAACACGCCCGACCTGCTGTTCCTGGACGAGCCGACGACCGGCCTCGACCCGCGCAGCCGCAACCAGGTCTGGGACATCATCCGGATCGTCGTCGCGCACGGCACGACCGTCCTGCTCACCACCCAGTACCTGGACGAGGCCGACCAGCTCGCCGACCGGATCGCGGTCATCGACCACGGCAAGGTCATCGCCGAGGGGACGCCGGGACAGCTGAAGTCCTCGGTGGGTGCCGGCACCGTCCAGGTGCGGCTGCGCGAGCCCGGCCAGCGGACCGAGGCGGCCAGGCTGCTGAGCGAGGCGCTCGGCGTGACCGCACGACCGGATGCCGACCCGGTCTCGCTGACGGCCAGGCTCACCGCCGCCGACGACGGCGCCGCGCAGGCCGCGAGGGCGCTGCACGCCCTGGCCGAGGCCGCCATCGGGGTCGACGACTTCTCCCTCGGACAGCCCAGCCTGGACGAGGTGTTCCTCGCCCTGACCGACCGCCCCGCCTCGCCCGCACCCCTCCAGCCCGCACCCGTCCAGAAGGAAGCAGAGGTCTCTCGATGAGCACCGCGACCGAGCAGCCCGTCGCCTACACCCCTGTCGCCGACACGCTCGGCACGGTCCTGGCCCGGGGCGAACGGCCCCGCCGGCCGAGCCCGCTGTCGGCGTCGGTCACCTTCGGCTGGCGCGCCATGCTCAAGATCAAACACGTGCCCGAGCAGCTTTTCGACGTCACCGCGTTCCCGATCATGATGACGTTGATGTTCACCTACCTGTTCGGCGGCGCGCTGGCCGGGTCGCCCCGGGAGTACCTGCAGTTCGTGCTGCCGGGCATCATGGTGATGAGCGTCGTGATGATCACGATGTACACCGGGGTCGAGGTCAACAAGGACATCGAGCGCGGGGTGTTCGACCGCTTCCGCACCCTCCCGATGTGGCGTCCCGCCGCGCTGGTCGGCTGCATCCTCGGCGACGTCCTGCGGTACGCTCTCGCCTCGACCGTGATCATGGTCGTGGGCCTGATCCTCGGCTACCGCCCGGCGGGCGGGCTCAGCGGGGTGCTCGCCGGAATCGGCCTGCTCATCGCCTTCTCCTTCGCCTTCTCCTGGGTCTGGACGATGTTCGGCCTGCTCCTGCGCAGCGAGAAGTCCGTGATGGGCGTCAGCATGCTGATCCTTTTCCCGATGACCTTCCTCAGCAACGTCTTCGTGGATCCCAAGACCATGCCCGGTTGGCTCCAGGCCTTCGTTGACGTCAACCCCATCGCCCACCTGGTCGCCGCCGTCCGCTCCCTCATGGCCGGCGCCCCCGACGCCGGTGAGATCACCTGGACCCTCGTCTCCGGCGGAGCCCTCATCGCTGTCTTCGGCACCCTCACCATGTGGCTCTACAACCGCAAGTGACCCCGGATCACCGACCGGATCGGCTGGAGTCCACACCGCGCCGGCCGATCCGGCGGTGGGTCAGAGGTGCCAGGGGGTGTCGGTCCCCGGGGTGTACGCGCAGGTCGTGCCGGTGGAGACCGAGGCGCGCAGGTGGGTGGCGAGGGCGGGGTGGACAGAGTCCAGTTTGCGAAGAGTGTCGCGGATACGAGCGGTAACGGTCTTGCGGGCGCGCTCGGTCTCGTCGCCGAGGCGTCGGGTGCGGCCGCCGAAGCCGGCGGCGGCACGGAGTTCGTCGAGGAGGGCCTGGCGTTCGCGGTCCAGGTCGGCGGCGCGGATGTCGTGGCCCAACTCGGCGGCACGGTCGAGTTGCTCGTCCAGCTCCTTGAGTCTGCGGCGGTAGCTCACCTTGGACTCGGCATCCAGGACCGGGTCCGCGCCCAGGCGGCGGGCGGCGACCAGGTCGGGGCCGGCTGCGGGATCGAGCAGATCGACGGCGGACAGCCCGGTCCCGGGGCGGCCCAGCAGGGTGTGCAGGTCGCGGAGACCTTTGGCGTCCGGCATGTGGGCCTCGTGACCGGCGTAGCAGAGCTGCCAGACTGCACCGTCCCAGCGGAACACCGAATCGTCGGGCTCGAGCCGGGCGAGCGCGAGGAGATGGCGCAGGCCCAGCTCGGCGGCCTCGTGTTCGACGGCCGTGCGCGTCGCGGCGGCAGCGGGAGCGCCGGTGACCGCCAGGGCGCGGGCGAGCCCGGCACCGGCCTCGACCGACCAGGTCCGGGAGCCGAGCCTGTCGGCGGAGGTTCGGGCGGCGGTGAAGCCGTCGATCGCGTCCGCCCAGTGGCCCAGGCCCGCGTCGATGACGGCGATCCAGTGGTCGACCGGACCGCTGATGTCGCAGCCGTACAGCGAGACCAACCACTGGCCCTGGTAGGGGGCCAACTGTCGCCGGGTCCGTTCGGCCAGCTCATGGTCGCCGGTCGCGGCGGCGAGCTGGGCATGGAAGCGCAGGGAGACAGGCTCGAACATGCGCGGGTACGGCTCGTCGGTGTAGTACCGCCGCGCCTGCTCGACGTCGCCGCGGCCGAGGGCGCTGAGCCCCTCGATCAGGCCGAGGCAGGGATGGTTGCGGGCGGCCATCGAACCGATCACGCCGCCGAGCTCGTCGAACCGGCCCTGGGCATACAGCAGGGCCCAGGTCATGTGGTCGCCCATGTACCCGTAGTGCGCCTCGTGCTCGGTCGCGTTCTGCCGGCTCTGCTCGAGCAGCGAGGTCGCCTCGGCGAACCCGCCCCGCAGTGCGGTGATCAGGCTCCGGTCGATGTCGGCGGCGAAGGAGAACCGGACGGTCGCCTCTCGCTCGGCGAGTGCGACGAACGCCAGGTACTGGTCGTGGTAGCGGGGATCGCCGAGTTCGAGGAGCGCCACCCAGCGCAGGGACGAGGCGAACTGCTCGGTGTCG
>JBDSTJ010000413.1:0-9608 GCA_039928335.1 Streptosporangiaceae bacterium
GAGACGTGTTCGTCAGGAGATCGGTCCGAGACCTTCTTCCGGGAGACCATGCCTGGCTGCCCTTCTCCACCGATGAGGAACAGGGTCATGTGATCGGTTCCTGGGTGCAGGACGGGTTGCGGATCCAGGACAAGGTCATCTACGTCATCGACGCGGAGCCGTGGGAGCTGCCGGGCCTGTACGGACAGGACCTGCGGGAGGAGGTCAGGCAGGGACTGCTGACCCTGATTCCGGTGGGCGAGGCCTGCCTGACCGGGGGGATGTTCGACCACGGCAAGATGCTCGACACGTTGGGCGACGAGATCAAGAAGGCGCAGGAGCAGGAGTACCGGGGGATCCGGGTCACGTCGGAGATGAGCTGGGCACTGCAGCAGCCGTTCGGTGACACCCGGGTCGAGCTGTGCGAGCAGGAGCTCGGGGAGCGGGTGTGCCCGAGCGTGTCGGTGACGGCGATCTGCCAGACCGACCGGCGACGATGCGGACCCGACCAGCTCAGGCTGCTGTCGGACCATCACGAGGTACGGGTCATCCCCAATCCAGACTTCGACGATCCGGTGCTGAGCATCACCAGGACCTACAGCCCGCTCGGGCTGCATCTGCGGGGCGAACTGGACGGGGCACGGCACAGCCCGTTCTCCGAGGCCCTCAACCACGTCACGCCCAACGGGGAGACCATTCATCTGGACCTCGGCGAACTCGCCTTCATGAGCCTGGGTGCGCTGCAGGAGATGACGAACTACACCCGCCGACGCGGCAGGCACAGCCGGATCGTCCTCGACAATGTGCCAGAACACCTACGGTCCCTCATCACTGTGGTCGGAGAACACCGTCTCCCCGGCATCGAACTGGGTGATTCGCCATGACGCCGGTGCTCACGCACGTGGCCTTCCCCTACGATTGCGACGACCACTTCCTGGAGGCGGTGGTGCCGTTCCTGCTGGACGGCACCGAACTGGGGGACGCGGTTCTTGCCGCGACGAGCCCCGACAAGCTGAAACTCCTGCGCGAGGCGGTCGGCGACCGGGTGCGGCTGATCGACTCGGCACACTGGTACGACCATCCCGCCCGGATCGTGTCGAACGTGCTCCGCCACCTGGAGGACGAGGCGGGCGCGGGCCGCAGGCTGCGGCTGCTCAGCGAGCCGGTCTGGCTGGGGCGCACCCCGCTGGAGATCCTGGAGTGGCAGCGGGTCGAGGCACTGGTGAACCTGGTGTTCGCCGGCACCGACGCGTCGATCATGTGCCCGTACAACGTGAACGCACTGCCGGTGGAGATCCTCGACGGGGCACGGCGGACGCATCCCGCCACGGTGCACGGCCGGTTCCACCGCGACAATCCGGCCTATCAGGATCCGGCCGAGTTCAGCCTGCGGTGCGACCGGGAGCCGCTGACGCCCGCTCCGGAGGACTCGGCGGCGCTGCCGGTCTCCTCACCGGACATGCGCGATCTCCGGGCTTTGATCTCCGCGCATGCGCGGCGGCATGGAATGACGGGCGGGTCACTTCATCATCTGCTGGTGGCGGCGACGGAAGTGGCGACCAACGCGTTGAACCACGGACAGCCGCCGATCGAACTCCGGTTGTGGCCCGAAGGGGATCAGCTCGTCTGCGAGATCGCCGATCGAGGTTACTGGCATCCCGGGACCGGCCCGGGACCGGGTCTGGTGCCGCCGCGGGAGAAATCCGCCCTGGGATTGTGGGCGGTGCGGATGCTCTGCGACATGGTGCAGGTCAGAACGGGTCCGGCAGGCACTCGGGTCCGGATCAGGACCCCGATCTGCGCATGATTCGTGCATCGTCAGGTGCAGCTGCACGTGCAGTTCCTCGGGAAGGTGAAGGGATTTCCGCTCTCTCGGCAAAAGCCAGTTGACGGGCGTACGCTGAGGCGAACTGTCAATATTTCGGGACCAATGGGCTGGGCTGTAGAAAGCATCAGAGGGCAGCAAGTGGAGACCTGGAACACGCAACGACCGGTCGGAGATCTCCGACCCGGTGATCATGCGTGGCTTGCGTTCGCCCATCCGGACGAGCAGAGCAGCGTGCTCGGCGACTTCGTCTTCGCGGGCCTCGACGCCGGAGAGAAGATCATCTGTGTGACCGACACTCTCCCGCGCTTTCTGCCCGGTCTGCTGACCCGGCACAGGATCGACGCGACCCCCTTCGCCGAAGCGGGTCACCTCAGCGTCATTCCGTGGAACAAGGCCTGCGTCCGCAACGGTTACTGCGACCCCGCACAGATGGCCAAGACCCTGGAACGCGAGATCACCAAAGCGCTCGACCAGAAGTTCCGCCGGGTACGGATCACGGCGGACATGACCTGGGCCGCGGGGCTCCCCGGTGGCTCGGAATTCATGCTCGGCTGCGACCAGGAGGTCGACTCGATGGTCGGCCCCAGCACCCTGGCGACCGCGATCTGCCAAGTAGACCGGAGGGGATGCACCCCCGGTGCGCTCGATGCTCTCAGGAGCACCCACGAGGTACTCGTGGAAGCGAACCCCGAATACGACGACGGCGTCCTCAAGATGACGAGAACCTACGAGCCGCATGGTCTGCGCCTCGAAGGCGAGATCGACTCGGCCCGGCACGCCGCCTTCACCCACACACTGACGTCGGTGAGCGACCCGCGGAGCGAGGTTCACCTCGAACTCACGCGACTCAAGTTCATCGACCTCGGTGCCCTCAATCTGATCGGGACGCATGCCATGCGGCTGACCAGGGGCAATGGCCTCGTGCTCGACAATCCGTCTCCGGACCTGGAGATGGTCATCCAGATGGTGGGCTTCCACCGTTTCCCGGGCATCACCCGGGGTCACGGCTGGAGGAACCAGTGACCGGCGAAACGCTCGTGCACCGGGCGCTGCTCTACGGCGGGGAGGAGGAGTTCCTCGCCGCCGCGGTCCCGTTCCTGCAGGAGGGCCTCGGCGAGAGCGACCATGTGCTAGCCGTGGTGCCGCCGATGAACGAGATCGCCCTCCGCGACGTCCTCGGCACGGACATGAACAGTGTCGTGTTCATCAACTCCCTCGACTTCTACCTGCACCCGGTCCGGACGATCGCCCAGTACAACGACCTCGTCCGGGAGGTGGCCCCGCGCCGGCTCCGGGCGCTCGCCGAGCCGAGTTGGCGGGGCCGGAGCGCGGCGGAGATGAGCGAGTGGGGCCGGTACGAGTCGATCGTCAACGCGGCGTTCGGCAGGTCCGGAGCGCAGGTCATCTGCCCCTACGACCGGCGCGAGATCTCCCCGGCGATCCGCGAGGCCTGCATGAGCACCCACCCGGAGCTACTCGAAGGCGGCTACTACCCGGCCTACAACACCGACTACACCGTGCCGGAATCGTTCAACGCCAACGTCGACCGTGAGCCGCTGGTCCCGGCACCGCCCGGGACCGACCGAATCCTGATCGAGTCCGCTGACCTGTGCGCGGTGCGCGCGTTCATCTCCGAACGCGCGAGCCGGCGCAGGATGAACCCGGCCGACCTCAACCATCTGCTGATCGCCGCCAACGAGGTGGCGACCAACGCCGTCACCCACGGCACTCCGCCGATCGAGCTGATGGTCTGGACGCAGGGGGACTCGCTGGTCTGCGAGGTAGCCGACATCGGCCTGTGGCACCCCGAAGAGCTGGTCGGCTTCCTCCCTCCGGAGAACGCCAACAGCATCGGCTTCGGGCTCTGGGGCGCCCGCATGCTCGTGGACCTCATCCAGGTCCGCGCGGGCTTCCACGGCACCAGGGTCCGAATCACCACCCGGCTCTGACCCACGCACAGCTATGCCCCGCGGCGGGAGATGAGGAAGACCGCCAGCAGGACCAGGGCGACGGGAACGCCGAGGGCCACGAGGATGATCAGGAGCTCTGCGGGACTGAGGCTTGCCATCAGGCGGTCGACCAATCTTCGCGGCGGCAGATCCGACGGGCTCGGGGCCGCGACCGGGCTGAGGGCGGCGTGGGCCCGGGGTGCGGGCACCCCGGCTGGAGGACTCAGGCTAACGGATCATGTCCCGGGGCCACCGGAACGGCCAGGTGCTCCGCTCGGTAGGGTGGCGAACCGAATGTCATTCGAATGGCAGGTTCACCGGACCGTGGAGCGCACATGACCAGATTCGGCCGGGCGACGTCCGTGGAGCGGACCGCCGAGGGTCGTTACCGGGCGGAGCTGGACGAGGGGTTCGGCTTCGGCGTCGCCCTCAACGGCGGCTACCTGATGGCCACACTGCTGCGCGCCACCGTGGACGCCTCGTCGCATCTGCACCCGGTCGCGACCGCGGTGAACTTCCTGCGGCCCGGCCGACCGGGACCCGCCGAGATCCGGATCGAGCCGCTCAAGGACGGCAGAACCGCCGCGATGGCCCGGGCCAGCCTGGTCCAGGACGGCGATCGCATCCTGGAGGCGCTGGTCACGACCGCGACGCTGAGCCCGGAGGCGGTCCCGGCCTACAGCGGTAGCGCCCCGGCGATGCCCCCGCTGCAGGAGTGCCAGAAGTCCGGCGTCGGCGACGTGGTCCGCGGTTTCCCCGCCCAGGTCGACATGCGCTTCGACCCGGCCGTGATGGGCTGGCTCGACGGCACACCGACCGGGCGGCCCGAGATGCGCGCCTACTTCAAACTCCGCGAGGACGACGTCCCCGACGCCTATGTCCTGGCTCTGGCGATCGACGCGTTGATTCCGGTGGTGAGCAACATCGGGCTGACCGGTTGGTCCCCGACGGTCGAGCTGAGCTGGCATCTGCGCGCGCTCCCCGCTCCGGGCTGGCTGACCGTCCACGGCTCGGGCCGCCTCCTCAGCGACGGCTGGTTCGACGAGAACGTCGAGGTCTGGGATGCCGCAGGGAAACTGGTGGCGCAAAGTCGCCAGCTGGCCAGGGCCGCTCGCCCCCGGGCTTAGCGATGTATTGAGCGTCACACAGATCGTCACCGTGTTCTCGCATAGCCTTGGGCCTCATGTTCCGGCTCCAGCGTGGGCCTTAGGCGTGCGCGAAAGGGGTCACAGTGCTGGCGGAGGCTCCTATCGGAATCTTCGACTCGGGCTTCGGCGGGCTGACCGTCGCCCGGGCCGTACTCGATCAGCTGCCCGGGGAGCCGATCCTCTATCTGGGCGACTCCGCACGCACCCCCTACGGGCCCCGGCCGATCGCCGAGGTCCGTGAGTACTCGCTGGAAATGCTGGACCTCCTGGTGAAGGAGGGCGTCAAAATGCTGGTGATCGCGTGCAACAGCGCGAGCTCCGCGATGCTCCGCGACGCCCGCGAGCGCTACGACGTACCGGTCGTCGAAGTGATCTTCCCGGCGGCCCGGCGGGCCGTCAGCGCCACCCGCAACCGCCGGGTCGGGCTGATCGCCACCCGCGCCACCGTCACCAGCCGCGCCTATGACGACGCGTTCGCCATCGCCCCGCACATCGAGCTGACCAGTGTCGCCTGCCCGAGGTTCGTGGAGTTCGTCGAAAAAGGTGTCACGATGAGCGAGGAACTGCTCACCGTGGCCCGGCGGTACCTGCAGCCGATCATCGACGCCGGCTGCGACACGCTCATCCTCGGCTGCACGCACTACCCCTTGCTGGCCGGCGTCATCTCCTATGTCGTGGGTGACGGGGTCACTCTGGTCTCGAGCGCCGACGAGACCGCCAAGGACGTCTACCGACTGCTGCACGACCAGGGGCTGGCCCGCGCGGAGGCCACCACCCCACCCGTACACCGGTTCCGCGCGACCGGTGATCCCACCCTGTTCGCATCGATCGGACGCCGGTTCCTGGGGCCGGTGATCGGGTACGTCGAGTCCCCGTCCGAGACGAGTTCTTTCCGGCTCGACCGCCTCACCCCTTTTGCCTAGAGGGCAACGAACCGCATGACTTGTAGAGGAGCTCCCCGTGCGGGTGACTGTGATCGGCTGCTCCGGCAGCTTCCCGGGGCCTGACAGCCCCGCCTCCTGCTATCTGTTCGAGGCAGGCGGCTTCTCGCTGCTCCTCGACTTCGGCAACGGCGCGCTCGGGGCTCTGCAGCGCCACCATGGCCTGTACGACGTCGACGCGATCCTGATCTCGCATCTGCATGCCGATCACTGCATGGACCTGTGCGGCTACTACGTGGCCCGCAAGTACTGCCCGCAGGGGACCCAGCCCAAGATCCCGGTGTACGGTCCGGCCGGGGCGGACGTCAGGATGGCCGAGGCCTACGACCTCGATCTGGTACCCGGCATGACCGACACGTTCGATTTCACGCCACTCAGCCGGGAGTTCCAGGTCGGCCCGTTCCACGTGGTCACCGAGCCGGTCAACCACGTGATCGAGTCGTACGGCTTCCGGATCACCTGTGAGGGCGGCACCGTCGCCTATTCCGGGGACACCGGCCGGACCGACGTCCTGGTCGATCTGGCCCGCGACGCCGACCTTTTCCTGTGCGAGGCCTCCTTCCTGGAAGGCCCCGACCTGCCGCCGAACCTGCACCTGACCGCCAGGGAAGCCGCCGAGTACGCCGACCTGGCCGGGGTCAAGAAGCTCGTACTCACCCACCTGGTCCCGTGGAACGACGCCGAACGATCCCTCAACGAGGCGAAGGCCGCCGGTTTCAACGGCCCGATCGAACTGGCCTGGTCCGGTGCGACCTACGACCTGTGAGCCGCCGGGGACACGCCCGAACAACGTGGTTTAGGGCCTAACCTTGAAGGCATGTCCCGCCCCGACGGTCGTGTTAACGACCAGCTCCGACATGTCCGTATCCAGCGCGGCTGGCTCGACCACGCGGAGGGTTCCGTGCTGGTCGAGTTCGGCGGTACCCGGGTGCTGTGCACCGCCTCGGTGGAGTCCTCGGTACCGCGCTGGCGCCGCGACAGCGGTCTCGGCTGGCTGACGGCCGAGTACGCGATGCTGCCGCGCGCCACCAACACCCGCAACGACCGCGAATCGGTCCGCGGCAAGATCGGCGGGCGTACGCACGAGATCTCCCGGCTGATCGGCCGGTCGATCCGGGCCTGCATCGACTTCAAGGCCCTCGGCAGCAACACGATCATGCTCGACTGCGACGTGCTCCAGGCCGACGGCGGCACCCGGACGGCAGCGATCACCGGGGCCTACGTCGCGCTGGCCGACGCGATCACCTGGATGCGCGACCACCGGTTGACCAAGGGTGACCCGCTGATCAACACGGTGTCGGCGATCAGCGTCGGCATCATCGAGGGAGAGCCCCGGCTCGACCTCTGCTATGCCGAGGACGTCAAGGCCGAGACCGACATGAACGTGGTCTGCACCGGCGACGGCCGGCTGATCGAGGTGCAGGGCACCGCCGAGGGTCAGCCGTTCTCCCGCGAGGAGCTCAACGCCCTGCTGGACCTGGCCCAGGGCGGCTGCGCCGACCTGACCATGATGCAGAAGGAGGCCCTCTCACGATGACGACCCGGATCGTGCTCGCCACCAGGAACGCAGGGAAGATCACCGAGCTGCGGCGGCTGCTGACGGCCTTTGACATCGTCGGGCTCGAGGAGTTCCCCGACGCCCCGGACGTACCCGAGACCGAGCTGACCTTCGCCGGCAACGCCCTGCTCAAAGCCCGCGCGATCACCGAGCACACCGGGCTGCCGTCGGTCTCCGACGACTCGGGCCTGTGCGTGGACGCCCTCAACGGCATGCCGGGGGTCCTGTCGGCCCGCTGGTCGGGCCGCTTCGGGGCCGACGACAAGGACCGGGCCAATCTGGAGCTGGTCCTGGACCAGCTCGCCGACGTGCCCGATGAGCACCGGTCCGCGCACTTCATGTGCGCCGCCGCCATCGTCTACCCCTCGGGCGAGGAACACGTCACCGAAGGCCGCATGAACGGCCAGATCATCCGCAAGCCCCGCGGCGAAGGCGGCTTCGGCTACGACCCGATCTTCCTCGTCGACGGCACCGACCACACCACCGCCGAACTCCCCCCCGACGAGAAATCCGCCATCAGCCACCGAGGCCACGCCTTCCGAGCCCTGGCCACCATCCTGGCGGCCTTCACGACCTGAGCCCCCACCATCACCGAGGCGGGTTGACGCTCAACACTCACCCCCGACTCCGTCGGGCACAAGGCCCGGGCCATGAGCACGTCGGGCAGAAATCATGCCCAGAGCTGGCCGTCCAGGGCCGCTTCGGCCTCTTCGAGAGTGCCGTTGTAGGCACCGGTGGAGAGGTATTTCCAGCCTCCGTCGGCGACGACGAAGGCGATGTCGGCGCGTTCGCCGGCTTTGACGGCTTTGGCGGCCATGCCGAGGGCGGCGTGCAGGGCACCGCCGGTGGAGATCCCGGCGAAGATGCCTTCCTGTTCGAGCAGTTCCCGGGTGCGGCGCAGGGCGTCGTGGGAGCCGACGGAGAAACGGGTCGTGAGGATGCTGGGGTCGTAGAGTTCGGGGACGAAGCCCTCGTCGATGTTACGCAGCCCGTAGACCAGTTCGCCGTAGCGCGGCTCAGCTGCGACGATCTTGATGTCGGGGACGTGTTCGCGCAGGTAACGGCCGGTGCCCATGAGGGTGCCGGTGGTGCCCAGCCCGGCCACGAAATGAGTGATCGTCGGAAGGTCCTCGAGGATCTCCGGGCCGGTCGTCTCGTAGTGGGCGAGGGCGTTGGCCTCGTTGCCGTACTGGTAGAGCATGACCCAGGTGGGGTTCTCGGCGGCGAGTTCCTTGGCGACCCGGACGGCCTCGTTGGAGCCGCCGGCCGCCGCCGAGGAGATGATCTCCGATCCCCACATCTCCAGCAGCTGGCGCCGCTCGGCGGAGGTGTTCTCGGGCATCACACAAATGATCTTGTAGCCCTTGAGCTTGGCCGCCATCGCGAGCGCGATCCCGGTGTTGCCCGAGGTGGGCTCCAAGATCGTGCAGCCCGGGGTGAGCAGGCCCTCCTTCTCCGCCTTCTCGATCATCCAGAGGGCGGGGCGGTCCTTGACCGAGCCGGTGGGGTTGCGGTCCTCGAGCTTGGCCCAGATCCGTACGTCCGCGGACGGCGAGAGCCGGGGCAGGCCGACCAGCGGCGTGCGGCCCACCGACTCCAGCAGTGAGTCGTAGCGCATCTCAGCCGCCGGCGACGGCCGGCAGCACCGTGACGGTGTCGCCGTCGGACACCACGGTGTCCAGCCCGCCGAGGAAACGCACGTCCTCGTCGTTCAGGTAGACGTTGACGAAGCGGCGCAGACCCTTGTCGTCGACCAGCCGGGCGCGCAGGCCCGGATGGCGTACTTCCAGGTCGCCGATGAGCTCGGCCAGGGTGGTGCCCTTGCCCTCGACGGTCTTGGAGCCGTCGGTGAGGTTGCGCAGGATCGTGGGGATCCGGACCTCGATCGCCATCTCGGTGTACTCCTTGCAGAAAGATCGTGAATGGGAACTGACCGTGGGACGTGCGTCACCGACAGTCGTACACGACCTCGGCGCGCGAGTGGCTGAACAGGAAGCTCTGGACCATGACCCCGAGTTTACCTATCTACTCCTGCGGCTGAACGACTCGGACCTCCTCTTCGGTGATCACACCGTCGACGATGCGGTAGGAACGGAATTCGGTGGTGTTCTCTTCCCGGGTGGAGACCAGAACGTAGTGGGCGCCGGGCTCTGAGGCGTAGCTCACGTCGGTCCGCGAGGGGTAGGCCTCGGTGGCCGTGTGGGA